>JAIOQL010000265.1 GCA_021413405.1 Leptospira sp. | reverse complement strand
TCTTTGTTTGTAGTTGTCACTTGTCATACGTATGAAGCTATAAATCGAAACTTTTTCTTCAGTAGATAGATCAAGGTATATATATTCATTAAAGCAGGTGTGAACAATCGGATCCGGAAGCGTTGTAATTTTGCAGGAGTGTTTCATGTTTTCTATAAATTTCTGGTAATCACCTTCCGCAAATTTTGCTCCATTTTCAGTGATTACAAAGAATTCCTTTTTTGTAATACTTTTCTTACGTGGATTTGCAAGTGTCAGATCATAGGAACCAGGTTTGACATTTTTCAGATCCATCGTGATTTCAATTTTTTTCCCCTCATCAGAAACAGTTACTGATTTGACAGGAATTTTTTCCGGTCCTGATCTTAAATAAGCATGTATAGCCTCCAGAAAATAATCCCCCTGCAGGGTTAAAGTAAAGTTATCTTTTCCCTGCGTCGCATAGACAGGAGGCAGGATTTCCGGCAGTTTTGGAAAAATGGAGATGATAACTTTGATCGGTTCCCATGCAGAAACGACTGCCGGTTTTCCGAATACGTTAAGCGCTGTTGATCTGACTTCATATTTCCCTCTGGGAAGATCTACCTCCAGGATATTTAATTTTGTTTTCTTTTCCAGGATTTTTGTTTTTTTCAGTTGGTCCCGTATTTCGACAAAATAACCCTCCGCATCCGGGACAGGCGTCCATGCGATATATTCATCTTTACTTTCAGCAGAAATATTCAAACTGCACAGAAAAAAGATAATACTCAGAAATGAAACATGGTTGTGATTGATCATTTGTCCTTATCCTTATAGATTACATTCGGAGAAATAAATTTTATATCAGACGATTTTGCATTCTTCAGACGGTTTTTTGCCACAATATTGAAGCTATGTCTGATATCCTGAATATGCACATTGTCATCCTTCATATTCGCTCCCAGTTGCCACTCAAATTTACCTTCATCGAGCGCAGAAAGATCATCAAAAACAAAAGTGTGACCCGTAATATCTTTTGAAAAAACCAGTCTCTTCCCTGAATCGTTCAGCTGGAAAAGTTTGAATTTGTAAGAAGCAGCTCCATCCTGCTTTGTCCAGGAAAACTTTATGGCCCTGTCTACTGCAATGTTCACTGTTGTATTGACCGGAGAGATAGCGCTTAACGTAGATTTTATTTCCTTCTTTTCTTTTTTCTCATCATCTTTTTTGTCTTTTTCAGCTTCTTTCGGATCTTCAATCTTTTCTTCTTTTAGTGATACTTTTAATGTTTGTGGGGACGAATAATCCGTTTCTTTCCCGCCGCTACTCAGACCTTTCACTCTCCAGTGATAGACCCCCGGCTCCAGGGATTTACGTATTGTATAAAAATTCTGATTTGATCCGTCAGCGATCAAAGGAGATTTAAACGAATTGTCTTTTGAAACCTGCACTTTGAATTTATTAATTTCTGTATTTTCGTTTTTCCAGACGAGCATTGCTTTTCCGGCGGAAAGTTCTGATAAAGTCATCGACCTGTGTCGCGTAACCGGTTCAGGTGCTTCAAAGCCATCGCGTTTTATGATGCTGAAGGATTGCACGTTACTTTTCCTGGAAGAAAGTCCATAGAGTGAAGGCTTTGTCGAAACTCTCCAGTAATATGTGCCTGGTCCAAACTTATCAAGAGAAATACTATTTGTGCCCGTCTCGAAGGTTTGCAAGTTAGATGACATTGCCTGATTATTTGCCACCTGCAATGTATATCCTGAAGATGTCTCTATCCTGTTCCACCCGAAATTAATGAGGGGCTGGACGCTCACAAAAGCTACTGTTGATCCTTTTGAAGGACTGAAAAGTTGCGGAGGAGAATCTTTAATTATAGACAGTTTTCTTGTCTCACTGAATTCTTTTTGTTTTGTCTTTGCGTTTGAAGAAGAAATTCTCCAATAGTATGTGCCGGGTCCAAGCGATACATTGGCGTCATTGTTTCGGGACGAAATATTTTCTTCGAGGGTCGAGAAATTTCTGTTTTTGCTGATTTGTAAAACGCAGGAAGGGAAATCGGCGTTAGCCGACCAGGCAAATTTAACCGGTGTTGATCCGTTCTCCGCAATAATTGTGTTCTGATCTGCAGGAGCGGAAGGTCTGAGCGAAACCTGTTTTACAGAAACATTGTCTTTACCGAAATCGGCCTGCTGGTCTTTTTCAATGAGGCGTTTTTGTCCGTTTTGATTGATTACGGCTGAACCCTTGTCCACGAAAAGACTGAAATCTTTTCCCTGGTTCTGCTGCAGTTTAACGTCTCCACCCTTGACATCTATGACCTGGTTGTTTGACCGGATTTCGAGATGAGTGTTTGCACCTTCACCCTGTTTAACTTTGATCGACCCGCCGGTAAAATCAATACTGGGTTTGTTCCCTGACATTTC
>JAIOQL010000297.1 GCA_021413405.1 Leptospira sp. | reverse complement strand
GGCATGAAAAGCCTCTATTCGTCTTTGCTTCTCTTTTTCCATAAGGACAGATCATAAAATTCCCAACTAAGTACAAGTAACTTATGGGTAACGAGTAGCCGATAAGGGCGGGGCTTTATTCTGAAAAGTACGATTTTCTTTCTGATCGGTCTTTAGGGTTTATTTTGATTGATTTTGTTTTATTCATGTCGTCTCCCTTATACTTACCTTCCTGTAGAAAATATTCCGAAATTCTAATTTGAATGTTGAATCCAGCAATCCAGGTCTTGCAGTGGAATAAAAAGAACTTTTAACTACAGATGAAATTTATTTTCTGTCAGTATGCTTTCATCGAATTTCAGGATACCGACCGGCTTTCATGTGGAAGTGCCGGGAGATAAATCACTTTCCCACCGTTCGGTTTTATTCTCATCACTTGCATCCGGTCGTTCACATATAAAAGGCTTTCTGGAGGCAGAAGATCCGAAAAACACAATGAATTGTTTTTCGAAGTTAGGTGTGGAATTTAGGAAAATCGGCAATACTGAATATGAGGTCAATAGTCCGGGGCGGGCGGGATTGAAATCCCCTGTCTCCGAATTGGATTTTGGAAATGGTGGAACCGGAATCCGTTTGTCAGCCGGTCTCATTTCTGGATTAAGCGGAATCCGCGCGGATCTTACTGGTGATGCGTCTTTGCGAAAAAGACCGATGAAGAGAATTCTTGAACCTCTATCCAAAATGGGAGCGGATATAAAATCTCTTTCCGGTGACGGGAAAGCTCCGCTTCGGATAAATGGCCGGCAATTGAATTCCTTTTCCTATCACAGCCCGATTGCCAGTGCACAGGTGAAATCCTGCCTTATGCTAGCGGCAATATCGTCTAACGTATCTCTGCGTTATCGGGAAGATGAGCTTTCAAGGGATCACACGGAAAATATTCTCCGGTTCCTCGGGGGGAAAATAGTTCATGATTCCCCCGTAGAGTTCAGCATTCACCCGCCATTTGATTTTTCAGGATCAAAATTTAGTATTCCGGGCGATATTTCATCGGCAGCTTTTTTTATTGTTTTCGGATTGCTTTCGGGAAAAGGGGAACTTCGCATCGGCAATGTTGGGCTCAATCCTGCCAGGACAGGGATACTTACAATCCTGAAGAGAATGGGCGGAAAAATCGAAATCGAGAATGAAAGGATGGAATGTGGGGAGAAAATCGGTGACATCCGTGTATTTCCGTCAGAATTGCGGAAAGTTGAAATTGAAGCTGCACTGATACCTTCCATAATAGATGAAATCCCGATCCTGACTATTGCCGGACTTTTTTCAGAGAACGGATTTTCAATTTCGCATGCAGAAGATCTGAGAGCAAAGGAGTCCGATCGCATTCATTCGATGGTAATAAATCTCCGAAAGATAGGTGTGGAAGTAGATGAAAAAGCTGATGGATATTCCTTCAGTGAAGTGGGAAGTCTTTCTGATGGAATGATAGAATCATTTATGGATCACCGGATAGCAATGAGTTTTTATATTTTGAAATCCCTTCTGAAGAAAAATATTCACATTGATGATGATTCGTGGATTGACACTTCATTCCCTGACTTCAAAAAAATTATATCCAGATTGGATGCCGCAAATGAATGAAAATATAATTGCTATCGATGGCCCTGCGGGCTCCGGGAAAAGTACTATCGCCAGGGAAATAGCAAATGAGATACATTTCAGGTATTTGGATACGGGAGCCTATTACCGTGCAGTGACATTGTTCCTGCTGGAGATCCAGAAAACTTCTGGAAACCCGGTTTTTTCAGAATGGATAAAAATTCAGGATGTGCTTTCTCTGCTCGGCAAAATAAAAATAAAATGCGAATTTTCTGAATCGGACGAGAATTTGATTTTTCTCAATGGCAGAAATATTTCCAGGGAAATTCGGACCCCCGAAGTGACTGAGGAGATCAAATATATCGCTTCCATACGCGAGATACGAAATTTTGTTAATACCGAATTAAGGAATATCGGATTTTCGCACAGACTCATCATGGATGGCAGGGATATCGGGACAGAAGTCTTCCCTGATGCAAGATTCAAATTTTTTGTAACAGCTTCCATTGATGCACGGGCGAAAAGAAGATACGAAGAATTGATCCAAAAGGGATTTTCAGTACAATTGGAACAGATCCGAAAAGACATGGAAAACCGGGATAAAAGCGACATAGAGCGGCTCGTTGCTCCATTGAAAAAGGCTCCCGATGCAATCCTTATTGACACCAGCGGTGTCTCTAAAGATGTTGTTAAACAGATGATCCTGTCCGAGCTCCGAAAATAACGGACAAATACGATATTTTTTCTGGTAAAACTTGAATCCTAATAACCCGCCCAAAAAAGAAAAACAAACCAATCCGAGTGCATTTGCACGTGCTTTTGAAAAATCTCTGAGTGAGCAGGCGGATGCTTATTCAAAAGGCAAAATTATCGAAGGAAGGGTTGTTGAAGTCAACGACCAGGGAGTATTCGTCGATATTGGCCTTAAGTCCGATGGAAGAGTTCCCCGTGAGGAATTCGCGGAAGTCCCGGAGATAGGTAGTTCCCTTGCTGTAGTTATTAAGGGAAAAGAAGATTCAGAGATTTATATCCTGTCAAAGAACGAAGCCGAAGCCCGAAAAGGCTGGGAGAACATAAAAGAAGCCTTTAAGCAAAATATCCAGATACAGGGAAGAATTGCTTCAGAAGTTAAAGGCAAAGGTTTCAATGTCATGATTGAGGGAGTCGAACTTTTTCTTCCTTCTTCACAAATAGGACATAAAACCGGAAACATGGATGAAATGAAAGCGAAGTTGCTTGATTTCAAAATAATCCGGCTAAACGAAAAAGGCAGAACCGGGGTAGTTTCCAGGAAACAGCTTCTCGAAGAAATGAACCAGGAAAAATGGGAAGAGCTCGTTAAACTTGTAAAAGTTGGAGATAAGGTCGAAGCGGTTGTTACAAAAATAACCGGATTTGGATTATTCTGCAATGTTCACGGAGTCGACGGTCTTTTGCGTCAAAATGATATTTCATATAAAAAATTTGCACCGTTCAAACAATATTTCCAGGTTGGACAAAAAATTGAAGTTCTGATTCTGGATCTTGATAAGGAAAACAATCGTCTGAGTCTTGGTATCCGGCAAATGTATGAGGATCCATGGGAATGGGCTAAACGCGAACTTGAAAAAGGTATGGTTGTCAGGGGTACAATAACTTCCCTCACAAATTTTGGTGCTTTTGTTGAACTGAAAGAAGGTCTTGAAGGATTGATTCATTCGACAGAGCTGACGTGGTCAAAGAAACCACCTCATCCAAAAGAAATTTTGAAAAAAGGGGAAGAGGTCGATTCCACCATCCTTGATATAAACTACGAGAGACGCAGGCTTTCACTTGGTCTAAAGCAGCTTTCTCCGAATCCTTGGGACACATTGAGTTCGAACGTGCGGGTTCACAATATCCTGGAAGGAAAGATAACCGGGATCACAAAATACGGTGCATTTGTAGAAGTCGAAAACGGAATCGAGGGTCTGATTCATGTAGGTGATATTACCTGGGATGAGAGAGCCAAAGATCCGACTTCTCTTTTGAAAAAAGGCCAGGAAGTAAAATATAAAATTCTCGATATAAATTTTGAAACAAACCGGATTTCTTGCGGATTAAAACAGCTCCAGGAAAATCCTTACGAAGCATTAAGGAAGAAGTATCCTCCGGGAACAATTGTAGAAGGTAAAATCAAAAGTGTGGTCGCGTTTGGAATTTTTATGGAAGTTGAGCCAGGCTATGAGGGTCTGATTCATGTTTCTCAAATTCCTGATAGCAAAACTATCAAACTGGAAGATGTATATAAACCAGGTGACATTTTAAAAGCAGTGATTCTTAAGATAGAAGCAGAAACGAAAAAGATTTCCCTTTCAATCAAGGATTTCGACAGGGCAGTGGAACGCGAAGAAATGTCCCGCTATATGAAATCGGATGTCCCTTCCAGCGAAAGTATGGGAAGTTTTTTTAATTCAAGTCAGAAATAGGCAATGTCAAAGATCGACAAAAAGAAATTAAGAGAAGAGAATTATATAAAAAATATTTCTCAGGATTCTTATGAAGAAGACCGGGAAAATTTTCAGGGCAGCAAAGCTGAATTTTACTTCCTGAAATTTTCACATTTCCTCGCAAGGAACCGTTTCAACGTTTTTATCGGGCTCGCAGTGGCAATTGTTATCATCGTTACCGTTATCTCTGTTGGAGAATATTTTAAATACCGGGAAGTTAAAGCTGCAATTGAGCTGGAAAAACTGGAAAAAAAACATTCTCTCTACCCTCTCATGGATCTGAAGGTTAAAATCAAGGACTATGAGGAGCTTCAGCAGAGCTACAGTCTGACAAAGCCAATCCTCCGCACTTCCAAAGTCATTTCAGATCTTTATGCACGAAATGGGGAATTTGGCAAAGCAGCGGAATTGATCGAGAAGGCCGGAAAAAAAATCGATGAGCCAAAAGAGATCAAAGCATATTATTTTTACATAGCTGGTAACTACAGGGAACAGGCCGGAGATCTGAAAGCAGCACTTCAAAACTATTCTGTTTCTGGTGCACTTCTTTCTAATTCAAAAAGCACACCCGGGTTTGCGGCCTGGAGTTTATATCATACTGGCAGACTCCGGCTTGCAACTGGAGACAAAGAAGGCGCAAAGAAAGATTTACGAAAGGTCCTCGAAATTGAATCAGATCAATCTCAATCCGGCGCAAAATCTGCGAAAGAACTTGCTACATTCCTCCTGATCAAGCTGAACAAAGGCTGAAATTTTGCTTACGCTGGCTTTACCAAAAGGAAGGCTTGCTGATGAAAGTATCGATCTCCTTTTAAAAAAAAAATGGCTTTCTGCCAAACCTGATCCGGGTAGCAAAGAACTCACATTTAATGATCCATCCGGAAAATTAAAAATTCTCTTTGTAAGATCCCAGGATGTTCCTACCTATGTTATTGAATGTGCGGCTGATGTAGGATTTATCGGATGGGATATTCTTAGCGAGGGTAACTATGACCTTGTAATCCCGCTCGATCTGAAAATCGGGAAATGCCGTCTTTCTCTTGCAGGGGATCAGAACTTTGATCTGACTAAGAGGGCGAGAAAAATCCGGGTTGCAACCAAATATCCAAAAATCACAAAGGAATTCTTTTTTCAGAAAGGATTGAGTTGCGAGATCATCAAGCTCTATGGCAGCATCGAGCTTGCGCCTCTTTGCGGCCTCTCTGATTGCATTGTTGACCTGGTCTCATCCGGTGAAACATTGCGCGCAAACGGCCTGAAAGAAATTGAAGTGATCCTGGAATCCAGTGCCCGGCTGATTTTTAACAGATCGGCACTTTATCAAAAAAGAGTTGAAGCTGCGGAATTAATTAAAGAACTAACTTAATAATATATGAGAGTGATAGAATCATGGAAAAACTTCTAAAAAAAGTAATGGATCAGGTCGAATTCGATAAAAATTTTCAAATTAAACTTCCGAGTGGTTATGTTTATCAGAAAAGAGAAGGCGAACCGGTTTTTAAAATGCATATCAAAACCCGCAATGCTTTGGATGCAGTTCTGACGCAAATGGCTATGGGATTTGGCGAGAATTATATGGCCGAGGATATTGAATTCGAAGGCGATCTCGAACATGTTTGCCATCTTGGATTTGAACTTGCTGACAACAATCACCTGAACATATCGTTCACTGAAAAAGTTAAGTTTCTGATCGGCTTTCTTATCCGCAGGAACACACTGACCGGATCCAGAAAAAATATCGCACATCATTATGATCTCGGGAATGATTTTTATTCCCTGTGGCTCGATAAACAGGCGATGCAATACACATGCGCCTATTTTCATGAAAAGACAGATTCAATTGAAACAGCGCAAATCCAGAAACTGGATCATGTTTGCAGAAAGGTGCTGCTAAAACCGGGTGAGTCAGTTGTGGAAGCCGGATGCGGATGGGGCGGATTTGCTCTGTATGCTGTGCAAAATTTTGGAGTCAGTGTCCGCGCATACAATATATCACAGGAACAGATAGAGTATGCAAGGGAAAAGGCAAAACGTCTGAAAATTCCAGAATCACGTCTGGAATATGTTCATGATGATTACAGGAACATTCCCGGATCAAAAAAAATCTATGATCATTTTGTTTCCGTTGGGATGCTGGAACATGTTGGAAAAGAAAATTACTCCAGTCTTTTTAAAATTATCCGTGAAACAACAAAACCAAAAAGCCTTTCCCTGGTTCACACGATAGGTAAAACATTTCCGCTTTTCACAGAGCCATTTCTCGAAAAACATATTTTTCCTGGGAGTTACATGCCTTCACTTGGCGAGATCATGAATCCGCTCGAAAAATTGAGAATACCTCTGCATGTAGTTGATGTAGAAAATCTAAGGTATCATTATGCATTAACGATCGATCATTGGTGGAACCGTTTCGAGGAACATGCCGATACAATTAAAAAAATGTATGGCGAATCGTTTTTGCGAATGTTCCGGTTATATCTTCGCGGTTCATCCGCTGCATTCCGTTATGGCGGTGTGTTGCTTTTTCAGATTCTTTTGTCCAACGGAAATAATGACAACAATCCGCTTACAAGAGAACATCTTTATAATGTGAAGAATAAAGTTTATACAAATGGCAACGGTAAGAAAACAAACGGGTTGCATAAAAAAATAAAAATCGGTAAAAAATAATGAACGGGAACGGAAATTTTCAGGGAGAATATGATGTCATAGTTTGCGGAGCGGGACCAGGTGGTTCAACTGCGGCATATGAACTTGTAAAAAAAGGCAGAAAAGTTCTTATGCTCGACAAGGCAAAATTTCCCCGGGTGAAAGTTTGCGCAGGCTGGATAACACCGGCCATATTTGAACTCCTTAACTTAAAGCCATCCGATTATCCGCACACATTGCAGAGATTCAGTTCGGGTTCAGTAATTATTGATGAGAAATATTATCACACTCATTTTCCGAAAACTGCAAGTTTTGGTATTATCCGCAAAGAATTTGATAATTTTCTCGTAAAACGGGCTGTCGATAAAGGAGTCATATTTCAAGAATCCACTACTGTGAGCGGCTTTGATATTCTGGAGGATGGTAAAGTAAAAGTGACATCATCTGACGGGCGCACCTGGAATACAAAAATATTAATTGGTGCTGCGGGGAACGGATGCCCGATTTCAAAGAAATGGGGATACCGCTCCGATGAAGAAGTCATTGTTCTTGCGACCGAATCGGAAACCGATATCGGTGCAGATGAATTAAAAAAGTTAACGCCCTTTTATGGCACCACTGAACTTTTTGCTGAACCGGATTTTGTAGGGTACGGGTGGTATGTTACCAAGGGAAATTTTGTAAACATCGGAATAGGGAGATTTGCAAACCAGACAGAAAATCTGAATACCGACCGTGACAGGTTTATGGCCTTGCTTAGAAAAATGGGAAGGCTAAATGGGATTGAAGAAAGAATGGTTCCTTTTGGAAGACACGCATACAAAATTCACGATGAAATAGGGCGAAAAATTTTCGGAGATAAATTTATGCTGATCGGGGACTCTGCCGGTTTTGCTTCACAATGGGCTGGGGAAGGAATTAAACCCGCGGTTCAAACCGCTATTTTCGCGGCGCAGGTAGCAGATGAAGCCATTCAGGCCGGTGACACCAGCGCAAAATTTCTCGGTAAATATAAGGATTTATGCGATGCTGAATATGGAATACAGGAAAAAACGATAATATCCCGATTCCTTACCTTAGTGCCGCAGAGTGTCAAAAAGTTTGTGGCAACCAGGATTTGCATAAACGATAATCTGAGGAAAAAAATAGTTTTCGAAAAATGTTTCGGGTTTGAACTTACAGAACTTTAATTACTTGTTTTAAAACCACCTTTTAAAAATAGTGATATGGAATCGTTTTATTACCAATTTATATAGTCAATAGCAGAGGATTAAATGGCAGTTCCCAAGAGACGAAAATCTAAATCTAAAATAAGAATGCGAAGATCGCATCATGCAATCGGGAAGCCAAATTTAGTTCCGTGTAGCAATTGTGCAGCGTTCATGCTTCCACACAGAGTCTGTCCGGCTTGTGGTTATTACAACGGCAAGTTGGAAGTGGCTCCGAAAGTCAAAAAGCCGAAGAAAGACGAATAAACCGCAATGTGGGTTGCCGTCGATGCAATGAGCGGCGACAACGGCCCCGCCGGAATGGTGGAGGGGTCCGTAGATGCAGTTAACAGTTTCGGCTATTCAGTTGTTCTTGTAGGAAATGAAGAAGAATTAAGTGAAATTCTTCTGAAATATGACTACGATTCTGAAAAAATCAAAATAGTCCACTCTTCCGAAATCATCAGTATGCATGATTCCCCGTCGAATGCTGTTCGCTCGATGACGGAATCTTCCCTTGTTCAATCAGTCAATCTTGTTGCGAATCGTGAATGTGTAGGTCTTTTTTCGCCAGGTAACACTGGCGCCACGATGGCAGCATCTCTCATGTATCTCGGAAGAATTACAGGTGTTCTTCGTCCTCCCATTGCAGCACCTATACCAAGAGAATCCGGGCCCCCGCTTTTATTACTCGATGCAGGCGCCAATGTTGATTGTAAACCGGAATACCTCGCCCAGTTTGCTGTGATGGGTGAGATTTATTCCAGAGAAATTTTTGGAATCCAAAGTCCAAAAATAGGAATTCTTTCTAATGGTGAGGAAGATAAGAAGGGAAGTTCACAGTCTTTAAAAGCGTTTGAAATTCTAAAAAAGCTGAAATTAAATTTTGTCGGAAATGTGGAAGGCAGGGATCTCTATGGAGGGGGTCGCGCTGTTGATGTTGTCGTTTGCGACGGGTTTATCGGCAACATAGTTCTGAAGGCTACGGAAGGCCTGGCGAAATCCATATTTAGTGTGTTAAAAGAAAATATAAAATCTTCGAGTCTTGCGCAGACCGGTGCTTTGCTTTTGAAACCATCTCTCACTGCGATGAAAAAAAGACTAGACTACGCTGAATATGGCGGGGCACTTCTTCTTGGCGTTAATGGTATTTGCATTATTGGCCATGGGGGTTCAAATGCACTTGCTGCAAAAAATGCCATACGGGTTGTTGTCGAATGTGCAAAAAATGAAGTGAATACAAGAATTGCTGAAAATCTGATTAAATATGGAATTTAATTCAAAAAGGAGAAAAATAAATGATCGATCTAAAAAATAAAAGCGCAATTGTAACAGGTGGCGCACGCGGAATAGGTAAGGGAATCGCTTTAAAATTAGGCTCTCTTGGAGCAAACCTTGTCATTGCTGATCTGAACGAAGAGCAGACAAAAGCCTGTGTGGAAGAACTCAAGGGAAAAGGATACAAGGCAATTGCTGTGAAATGTGATGTGTCCAAAGAAGAAGATGCGGTAGCTCTTGTTGATGCATGTCAAAAAGAATTCGGCTCAGTCGATATTCTCGTAAACAATGCCGGAATCACAAAAGATACTTTGCTCATGAGAATGAAAAAAGAACAGTGGGACGCCGTAATTGCAGTGAATCTTACAGGAACTTTCACCTGTACTCAGGCCGCGATCAAATATATGCTAAAGCAAAAAAGCGGCGCCATCATAAATTTATCGTCTATTTCAGGTGAGAACGGGAATATTGGACAGACAAATTATTCTGCATCAAAAGCGGGCGTTATTGGATTTACGAAGGCTTGTGCTCTCGAATTGGCTTCCCGCGGGATTAGAGTAAATGCAATTGCACCGGGATTTATTGCTACTGATATGACTGCCGCAATTCCTGAAAATATTAAAGCGGGAATGATCAATGCAATTCCGTTAAAGAGGGCCGGACTACCGGAAGATATCGCAAATGCTGTTGCATTTCTTGCAAGTGATGCTTCTTCGTTTATAACAGCCCATATTCTTGATGTTAACGGTGGTGGATTCCTGCCGGGTGGTGGGCATTAAGAATATTTCCAATTTCTTTTTGAGATTCAGGAAATTATTTGTCTCTTAAAATAAATTTACGGAAGGTTAAAAAAAGTTTGTTTATGACTTGCCAAATTTTTTTGAATTTAAGAGCGTCATAAATCGGTGGATATTTTTATTGAATATCCACTAATACTTTTTACTTTTTTTAAATACAAAAGTGAATGGTGTAATAATAAAAATTAACCCGCCTATAGGTGGGCCGGAGGAAAGTATATGGCAGATTTAGAAAAAATTAAAGCGATCATCGTTGAACAATTGGGTGTAGATGAATCAGAAGTTACACCAGAAGCTCATTTCATTGATGATCTTGGTGCAGATTCTTTAGATACAGTTGAACTTGTTATGGCGCTGGAAGAAGAGTTTGGGATTGAAATTTCTGATGAAGATGCAGAAAAAATCCAGACTGTCGGTGACGTTGCAAAATACATAGATAAACTGAAGTCCTGATTATTTTCACCTTAGGGCTCGAATAGAGCCCTTTTTATTTTTTTGATAAAAAAAACCAAAGCAAAAAAAGATCCACAGCCTACAGAACTCCCGGAAGAACGGTTTAAATCGTTACAATCCCTTTCAGCACTAATCAGTATAAAATTCAGAGACTTGCAATTATTGAATGTTGCGTTCACTCATAGTTCCTATTTTAACGAAATGGGAAAGAGTTGGCCACACAACGAAAGGCTGGAATATTTGGGGGATTCTGTTCTCGGTCTGCTTGCAAATGAATATTTATATACAAGGTTTGAAAATTACCCTGAGGGAAAGCTCGCAAAAATTAAAGCCAGGATTGTTTCGGAGGAGGCTCTCTCGCGAATTGCACGGGATCTTTCTCTTGGAAAATTCATCCTCTTAGGCAAGGGAGAAAAGGAAACCGGGGGGGCAGATAGGGCAAGTAACCAGGCAAATGTTCTGGAAGCATTGCTCGGAGCGATCTACCTGGATCAGGGTCTTGAAAGTTGCCGGAAATTTATTATCAAATATCTTGCCTCCTTCGTAGATAATCTCGAAGAAATAGAAGACATCAAAGATTACAAAACTATTCTCCAGGAATATAGTCAGAAAAAATATAAAGCCGTTCCTGTGTATAAGGTAATTTCGGAAACAGGGCCCGATCATGATAAGATATTTACTGTTCACGTGTTTCTGCGGGAAGCAGTTTCTGCTGAGGGATTCGGCAAAAACAAACGCAAGGCCGATCAGGCTGCGGCGCATAACGCACTCCGGAAATTGAAGTTAGCATGATTGAATTCTTTGGAACAAAAAAGAACCTTCGGGTTAGAGTCGCAGCTTTAATTCCAAACCAGAAAAATGAAATATTACTCATTCAGCAAAAAAAGAAAAATTCCTCCTACTGGCTCTTGCCGGGGGGAGGAGTTGAATTCGGGGAAAGTCTTACAGAAGCCCTAGGCAGGGAACTCAAAGAAGAACTCAACCTGGAGCTCACAAATTGCGATTTCCTGATTCTCAACGAAAGCATTGATCCGGAAAAGAAGAGGCACATAATCCAGGTAGTGTTTTCTGTTGAGGTGAAAAACCTGGTCCCGGTAATTTCAGAAAGTGAAAAATCAATTACAGGATTTGGATATTTTTCCAGAGTAGAGATAAAAAAAATGGACCTGAGACCTGACATGAAAAATTTTCTTATCAAAAATGCTATCATCAAAAAAGGTAACTTCGTAAAAAGCCGATGGATTGCTGACTGATGCTGTTATCTGCTGAAAGAATTAAATTCGGGAACACCGACTACAATATTTTGCTGCATGAAGATTTTCGCGGACTTTCGGAAGAGCTGGCAAAATTCCCTGGAGTTTCCAGATATATTGTAATTACTGAAAAAAAGATCGCTTCACTTTTTCTGAAAGATCTTCTGAAAGAAATCTCCGGATTAAAAATTGAAATTCATATCATTTATATTCCGGGGAAAGAGAAGAACAAACATATAGACAAACTAAAGAAAACATACCATGAACTTCTCACGGCCGGTGCGGACAGAAAGTCTGTAATCCTTGCACTTGGCGGTGGCGTGGTCGGGGACTACGCGGGATTCGTTGCAGCTACTTTTCTTCGCGGGATAAGATTTATTCAGATTCCAACGACTCTACTTGCGTGCGTAGATTCTTCTGTGGGAGGAAAGGTTGCAGTGAACCTTGATCGCGGAAAGAATATGGTCGGAGCATTTTATCAGCCGCTACTTGTATATGCTCCGCTTTTTGCCCTGGGGACTCTTCCCAAAAAAGAATGGAGATGCGGACTTGCCGAAGTCCTGAAACATTCTCTGTTGTCAGGAGGAACGTTATTTGAAGTAATGAAAAACCATTCATTTAGTGATGTCACTGCTTTGTCTGAGATCACCAGGATATTTATTTCTGAATCGGTCAGGTACAAAGCAAGTGTTGTTGCGGAAGATGAAAAAGAAACAGGCAAGAGGGCTGTCCTGAATCTCGGTCACACCACAGCGCATGCGATAGAGTCTGCAACAAACTACGAAAAATATTCGCACGGAGAGGCTGTTTCCATCGGTCTGGTCACCGCGCTGTTCCTTTCTGTTGAAAAAGAAGGACTTCCATCTCCGGTTTTGGATATTGCGATAGAGATAATGAAAAAATACACTCTTCCATTCCGTGACCAGACTAGACCGGAGAAAATTATCCGGCATATGCAACATGATAAAAAAACAGAAAATCGCATCCTGAAGTTTGTTCTTCTGAAAAAAGTAGGAGAACCAACATGGGGCAATGCGATCTCTGAAATGGAAATACTTGAAGCATTGAATAAACAGGCGAAACTGGCTTAGGATGGAATTCCAGGAATTTTTATTTCTAAATCCGGTTTATCTTTTTCATAAAAACCAGAAAGAGTTTCATGAAGAGCTTGTGCTTTATTTTTATTTCATTGTTCTTGTTTTCCTTTTTCAGAAACTGGTAATATTTCTTTTGGACAAACTCAGTCCGGCAGCCGAAACGGCGGATCTTTATAACCGGCGCAGAATTGCACGGACTGTCTTTGTTGCAATTGCAGGAGTCAGTTCATTCCCGTTCTTCTTTTCCAAACTGGAACATCTTCCAACAATCCTTGGTTTGACTGCCGTTGGTATTGTCGTCACGATGAAGGATGTCACTTTGAATTTTGTCGGATGGTTCTTTATCCATGGGAGCAATGGATTTGAAGTTGGTGACAGGATCGAAATTGATGGAGTGAAAGGCGATGTAATAAATATCGGTCTCATGAGATTCACTCTAATGGAACTCAACCAGGAATTTCACGTTGATCAGTCGACAAACAGGCTGGTTCACTTTCCAAATCATATAATTGTTCTGCATAAAACGTTTGTAGTTTCGCAAAAAATGGATTTCGTTTGGGATGAACTCCGGATTTGCATTTCGAATGATTCGGACTGGAAAAAAGCAGAGGAATTGTGTTCCCAAATTTTACTGAATGAATCGGTTCTCGATTCGAGGATGTTCAGTGAAAAGATCAGGGAGTTATCGAAAAACTATCTTGTGCGTCTTGGCAAGACAACCCCGATTGTGTACACAACGATCGAAGAGAAAAAGATCGTCCTTTCTTTGCGCTACCTGACTCCGATCCGGGAGAAGAGATGGCATCGGACTACAGTTTCAAGAGCAGTCCTGCTCGCTTTTAGTTCCCATCCCGATATAATTCTGATTTAATTTTCATTTTATTTTATAGATCTGGATAAAATCAACTGTGTTTGCATCGCCTCCGGGAGCACCGGCAAGAATAACCACTGTGTCACCAACCTCGATCAACTTTTCTGCAATCAGTTTCCTGCTCATGAAACTGATCATATCATTAAATTTATCCATCATCGGCATTACGAACGGATAAACACCTCTATATAGATTCATTTTTCTTCCTGTCATAAGAAAAGGAGTGAAAGAATAAATCGGTGAGTTTGGACGGAATTCAGAAGCCAGGCGTGCTGAGTATCCACTCCTTGTGAAATTAACAATCGCCTTTGCATGAATTGCATGTGATATTCTTTCAGAAGCCGTTCCAAGAGCTGTCCTTTCAATTTCTTCAAGCGACCGGATATCTTTTCGTTTTTTCAAATGAATTGCGGAAATAGTTTCCGCTTCGCAAATGATTTTCTTCATAATTTTTACAGATTCTACCGGATATTTTCCGCTTGCAGATTCTGCGGAAAGCATCACTGCATCTGTTCCATCAATCACTGCGTTGGCAACATCACTTGCTTCTGCTCTTGTCGGTCTCGGGTTATCAATCATTGATTCAAGCATTTGTGTAGCGGTGATTACAGGTTTTCCAATTTCGTTCATTTTCCGGATCAGTTCCTTCTGAATGATCGGTACCTTTTCGGTTTCGAGTTCAACTCCCATATCCCCCCTCGCAATCATTATCCCGTCGCATGCCGAAATAATTTCGTCAATGTTTGTGATGGCCTCCGGTCTTTCGATTTTTGCGATCAGCCCGGTGAAAGTATCTTTCATAAATTCTTTTGCCAGTGCAAGGTCAGAAGCTCTTCTCACAAAACTTAATGCAATATAATCAACACCAAGTGAAAGTGCAAACTTCAGGTCAGCAATGTCTTTTTCCGACAAGGCCGGAGCGGTGACAGGTGTGCCGGGGAGATTGATTCCTTTGTTATCTTTTAGAAGCCCACCGATTACTGTTTCAAGGAGGGCTTTATCATTCGTTTTTGAAACAACTTTCAGTACAAGTTTTCCGTCATCGATAATCACCTTGTGTCCCACATCCAGATCGGAAATCAGGTTTGGATAGGTGCATCCAATCTCTTCCTTTGTGCCCGGAAAATCTGCCAGTGTATTTATCGTTATTTTATCGCCAGTCCTGAGTTCTACCGGCCCGGATTGAAATTTCCCTGTTCTTATTTTAGGGCCCTGCAAATCACCCAGGATCCCGATAGTTCTACCGGCTTTTTCTTCGCATTTGCGCAACAGGTCGAAAGTTTTCTTGTGAGTGCTATGATCAGAATGTGAAAAATTCATTCGCGCAACATCCATGCCAGCTTCAATCAATGCGGTAATTACGTCTTCAGATGCCGATGCCGGGCCAATTGTACATACGATTTTTGTTTTCTTATTTACATGCAGGTATTCTTTCATACCCACAAATTACATTTTCGGCTAAAATCGGCAAGTAATGATTTTTTCAATCCGGGGATGCCGGGGAAAAAAGTAAATAATTGATTAGCTAAAACGGAACTTTCAGTAAAACGATTCTATAAATATGAAAATTCTATTGACTTGCGTTTTCCGGATATCAATATATTTCCAATGAACCATTCAATAGCAATAATTTTTACAATGTTAACTTTTTCATTCCAGCTTTTTGCCGAGACCATCATTTTTAAAACCGGTAAGTCAATAGAAGGGAAAATTGTGAAGCAATCTCCTGATTCTATAAGGGTGCTTACTGGAAACAAGGAAACAAATATTCCAAAGAAGCAAATATTCAAAGTTTTATACAATGCTTCGGCGCAGCAGAAAAAACAACTGGAAGCCCAGGCCCTTGAAGCTTCCAAAAAAGAGAAAGCGGTCAGTCCGGAGGAGTTGAGAGCACTTGAACTTGAAAGGATTGTTGCACTTGAAAAGGAACTTGAAAAATTGAATCTTGAAAAAACGCAGACTGCTCCGCGTACTGATGAAGAATTGCGGGAGAAAATTTCACAACTGGAAAAACGGATACAGGATATGGAAAAGTTTGTAGAAATGAAATCCGATTGGAAGGAATATTACACAAGGAAAAGAAGCCCTCTCGACCTGATTTGGAGATCTGCGATTATACCTGGTTGGGGGCAAATTTATGCAAAGGAAGGATTCCCGGGAGGTCTTTATACAACATTATTTATTATGGGAATTGTAGCCGGGGAAGGATTGAGCGTGGCTCACGATAACGCAAACCAGGCTTTGCAAAAAAAAATATTTAATACTTTTGTAACCCAACCGGTGGTTCTGAATTCTATTTTGACTGGACCAGCCGCATCAGTATCAGGTACTTCATCTTTAATCTTCTATCAAACCTACACAAATTATAATAGTGTTCTCCACGCAATGCATGATGCC
>JAIOQL010000296.1 GCA_021413405.1 Leptospira sp. | reverse complement strand
TTGGTTTTCAGCATTCAGTTGATAGAGGGCAAAAGGGGAGCCATAGGTTTTACTAAAGGTAGCATTGGAAAAGTTAGCGCTAAATTCTGCGCCATACACAGCAGAGGTGTGATCTGGATCCATTTGGTAACGATATCCAAGCTGAAATCCGCCTGTGAATTTAGGGTTTGCTACTTCCTGGATAGTGGCGTTGAAAGAAGAAGCATTATTGTCTGTCATGCTCAAGGTGTGCTTCACGATACCTGCATTGAGACCAGCGTAATACCCAGTCCAATCGTAAGGTTCATTCTCCACAACAAGGATATCTTCTTCGTTAGATAAGCCGCCCGCGAAAGCAACGGAGGAGAGTAAAGAGAGGCCGACAAACAGTGACGTAGCTAGCTTACCTTGCTTCATTTTGAAATTCCTTTTCTTTAGAGTAGCAAAAAAGTAATCTAACATAGGCATAATGGTAATTCAAGCAAGCACTCTACAGGTCGGAGACCAGCACTCGCAATTCTCATACAAAAGAAAGGGAAAAAACTTAGAATTTAGCACGTTTATAAGAAGAAGATTGGCTAGGTTCCACATCAATCTCATCCATCCTATTTTCTTGAGATACTACCAAGCGTTCTCTTCCTTGCCCACGGATTATTAAGAGGTGTTCATATAATGCTGTAGAAATAAAAAGGGTGGAAGTATTACCCTCAAACGATAAAATATATAATTCTGGTAATTCTTTTACTGCATCAGAAAGAAAGAGAAGTTCGTTAAAATCAAGATAGAGTTCTTGTAAGTTCTTTAAATTTCTTATGCTTTTCGGCAGCGCACGAATAGCATTATGACGAAGGTAAAAATCTTTCAAGGCATGCAAGTTTCCTATTGATTCAGGTAAAGCACAAATCAGATTGTGATTAAGAATCAATTTTTCCAGCAAATGCAATCTACCAATGGAAGCGGGTAAAAAGGTAAGAACATTATTGCTTAGAATAAGTCGTTTTAAGTTGACGAGTTGTCCTAATTCTGTAGGTAATAAAACAAGATTATGACTTGAAACGTCTAACTCTT
>JAIOQL010000295.1:2312-6568 GCA_021413405.1 Leptospira sp. | reverse complement strand
GCAGGTAAGATTGCGGCGGTAGTGCAGGTTTTAAATTGAGTATCCGGGAAAATTTCGATAGGATTTCTGAAGAGATAAGAAAACTGCGACCGGAAAAACCGCCGGAAATCATTGTGGTTTCCAAGAAACAATCATTGGCGGCAATCGAAGAAGCAATAGGATCGGGCATCACTTTATTCGGTGAGAACCAGATCAAAGAGGGGAACGAAAAATTTTCAGAATTGAAAAATAAAAACATTCAGTTTGAACTGCACCACATTGGCCCTGTTCAATCCGGCAGTGTCAAAAAACTTTTCGATCTGTTTTCATGCACTCATGGAGTTTGCTCGGAGTCTGGTCTTTTTGAACTTAAAAAACAGTCTGATAAACATAAAAAAAGATTTGGCTTCTTCCTCGAAACAAATCTAACCGGTGAAAATTCCAAATCCGGATTTAGCCGGAAAGAGCTGTCTGACCTTTTGAAAAATCCGGATTCACTCGGTTCTGAATTTTGTGATTTTAGGGGACTGATGACTATGGGGCCCTCAGACGGTGACCCGGCGATGACCCGCAATGTTTTCAGGGATCTAAGAAAAATCAGGGAAGAGTTTGCCCCAAACGCTAAATTGTCGATGGGGATGTCGGGAGATTATCTGATTGCGACGGAAGAAGGAAGCGATTACCTCCGGATCGGAACAGCTATTTTTGGTGAAAGGAAAGTGGAATGAAATCAATCGGAATTATCGGTCATGGAAATATAGGAAGTGCCATTTATGATTCAGTGAAAGATTCCCATAAAGTTTTTTTGTATGATCCGTTGAAAAAACAGGGGAGTTCTGATCCCTACGAAACCGATTTCGATGAATTCGCAAAGAAGTCGGAAGTGATCATTGTTTGCGTGAAACCTGATAAAGTTGCGGAAACTCTGAAAAAAATCCGGGAACCAAAAATCATTCTTTCCGTTGCCGCCGGGATTTCAATTGCAACACTTCGTGAAAACTCTCCTGCATTATCAAAAGTGGTGAGGCTTATGCCAAATCTTCCTATGACAGTTTCGCAGGGGGTCATTGGATACATTGGAGATACGGAAGCCTATCAAATTGTAAAAAGTGTATTCACGCCAATGGGTTATTTGCAGGAATTAGGATCAGAAGATGCACTCAATGCAATCACAGGGCTTTCCGGATCCGGACCGGCCTTTGTTTTCAGTTTCATCCAGGCCCTGGCAGAAGGCGGAGTAAAATCGGGATTAGGATATGCTGATGCGCTCCGGATAAGTATTCAGACTGTCAAAGGGAGCGTGTCACTTATGGAGAAGGAGCTGGAAAAAAATCCTGATCTGCATCCATACACTCTCCGGAATAAAGCAACTTCACCGGGGGGAACAACGATCTTCGGACTCGATGCTTTGGAAAAAGGAAAATTTACTTTTTCAGTGATCGATGCGGTGTTCAGTGCGTTTGAGAGAGCGAAAGAGCTGGGGAAGAAATAACACGGCGCCAACAGAATTGATGGCAGTGACTCAGTCAGAAAGTCTATCCTATTAAAATTCAGATAGATCAATTAATTTTTCTGAGTCCTTTCGTATTTTCATAGTTAAAAATTTCAATTTAAACGTGACGATTTCATACTTTGTCCTCTAATAATTTTAAAAACATAACGTCAGAAGTAATTCGAAGATGAATTGATCCAAAAAATTTGCGAATACTCCAATCCGGATGCGTGTATTATCAAGCTCTGACATGCTTTCCGGAATGCGATTTGAACTCACTAATAGAAATTGCTCCATGTAAGAGATGAGAAAGACCGCGGGCTTTATAGAAAAGAGCCATCGGGGGTGATTGGGCCTGGAGACAACTGAAGGAATACATTCGTGCTAACAAGATTGTGAACGAGGATGGAACAGATGCAAAAGTCGGGCTTTTAATTCGTCCCGAAGGGGTTTTTAATCATTACAGGATACATGAAAATTTTTCTTTAGATTCTGCATCCCGGATGCGGAATGTGGATTTAGGGTTCAATATGTTTACTGAATTATTGTTAAGTGGTTCTGCTTTCGGATTCAATAACGGAACGATTGTGAAATCCTTCTGTTTTAAAAAATATGCGGAAAGCACTATTGCGAGAGGGATGTGAAGGACGCGGAGCGGTCGGGACGACCGGAGCGTTAGCGGAGTCCGGAACATGCCCGACCCGGCAAGAAGGCTGGAGCTTTGCTGCAGAAAGGAATATTTTGAGGGACTCGCCCGGGGAAAGACCATAGGAATGAAAAAATTCTGGCGCGGACAGGATTTCGTCCATCCCTCGAAAAACCATCGTGGTTTTTCTTCGTGATGGCACGAGATTCGCTCATTTTTACATCCCGCGAAGGTTTCAAGAGGAAACCTGAGGCGTGCAAGATTTTTGCAAAGCGAAAAGGGGAGGTCGACCTGGTGGGCATTTCATTGAATACAAAACGCTCTGTCTCGCTTCGAATCCGCTCTGAGTTGTCGGTAAGATTTGTTGTTTGGAATGAAAAAATTCTGGCGCGGACAGGATTCGAACCTGTGGCCTTTGGGTTATGAGCCCAACGAGCTACCAGCTGCTCCACCGCGCGATATACCTGCCAGTATATTAAAACGGGTTTTAAAGTCAAACTGAAGTTATTCAGGATTGCGATTAGGTAAAAAGTCTTGCATTTATATTAATTATATTCTTGAAGATATTTTGAGTTTAAGCAGACTGTAGTAAAATTTACAATTCTGGCGGGTTATATTGAAAAAGAAAGATTCGGATTCTACTTTAGTTATTGAGCATTACGAAAAAAAAATATATGACCAGAAGCAACTTCTTGAGATCAGCAAGGCGCTTAACTCTACGCTTGATTACAAATATCTCATCGATGCAATCCTTAATATTTGTCTTGCCCAGTTGCAAACTTTAAAGGCAGCAATTTATCTTGCGCCCGATGTAGACGCAGATCATCTCATACTTGATCCAAGTCATAAGGGATTTGATGTAACGAAAGATGATGAAGAAAGAAAAATTAAAATTGATTCTCCGTTAATCCATCATCTCGAACAGAAACCAAGGGCGGTCACAGTTCAACAATTAACATCAGCGTTCCATTCTGATGATGTGGAATATTTTAAAAAGATGGGAGTTGAAATAATTATTCCTCTGAATGCAAAAGGAAAAGTGAACGGACTTCTTATCCTCGGTGAAAAGCTGAATATGAGTGATTTCGTCGAAGAAGAAAAAGATTTTTTAACCACTCTTGCGGGTCTTGCCGGAATCGCAGTTGAAAATTCAAGGCTTTACGAACTCGCAACTGTTGATATGATGACCCAGCTGAAAATTCATCATTATTTTCAGTCGAAGTTACGGGAAGAAATGGACCGGTGCAGAAAGAAGGGAACCAAGCTCGCGCTTCTTTTCACAGATATCGACAAGTTCAAAGTATTCAATGATACACACGGACACCAGGCTGGTGACGTTGTACTGATTGAAGTCGCAAAAAAATTGATTGAATCGGCGCGGAAAAACGATATTGCGGCTCGTTACGGAGGGGAAGAATTTTGCGTGATCATGCCCGGAGCTGACATCAATGATGGTTTTGAAATGGGTGAAAAAATCAGGAAAGCAGTGGAAGCACACAGGGTGAAGAATCCAAATGGTGGAGACGATCTGAAAGTTACGATCAGTATCGGTGTGACAGAGTTTCATGCAAATGATAAAAATAACAAGGAAATGATTGAGAGGTCTGATAAGGCTCTTTACAAGGCAAAACACGGAGGCAGGAACCAGACGATTTCGCTTCAGCAATAGTCGAATTTTCCCGATGTGTCTATAAAGGACAAACAAATGGGTCAGAATTTGCAGGTTGCTTCTTATGGTGAAATGATTGATACGGATCTGATTTCAAAAATTAAGGACAGGGCTCTTGGCCAAAATGAATACAGCTTCGCGCCATATTCCTGTTTTATTGAATTCAAACCCAAAGACAAAAAAACGAAGATTGAATACAGAGATTGCATAATTGATTACACGAGATGTACAAATCAGAATTGCATAAAAAAACTAGTGTAATTCTTCTCCATCTAATCTGTTTCACCGGCTGTGTTTCCAGCCGGATTTCCGGAATACCCGGTATTCAGGAAAAAAACTACGTCGCTCTCCCGTTAACTTATTCACTTTCACAACCAAATGTTTTCCTTGGCATGACGTCTCCATTTTTGAAACCCGGAAGAACTTCTTTTTTATTCGTAATAGATACCGGTTCTCCTTATTCATTCATA
>JAIOQL010000295.1:0-2266 GCA_021413405.1 Leptospira sp. | reverse complement strand
AATGAATCCCTTTTTACCGGTTTAAAAAGGAAGCGGAAAATTACACTCAAATCGATCAGCGCTGTTTCCAGCGCAGAATATTCTGAAATCGAAACCGATTTGATTTTTAGCGATAATATGCGTTTACAGAAGGCCCATTTTTTCGGTACTAAATTTGGAGAAACCATAGAATTTGACGGTTTGATCGGAAATGACCTTTTGTCACGGTTTCACCTGTTTATAGATTTCCCGGATTCAATTTTGTTTATTGAACGCAGATTCGACTACGGGAATCTCGGGGACTCAGGATTTGATTCGATTAATTTTCTATTTGAAAATGGCAACGTTTTCATACCTGCCTGGATTGGTGGAAAGAGATTCAACCGAATGGTTTTTGACACAGGAGCAGGTCTTTCCTATTTAAATGCATCAAAAATAGACAGTATCAATCTTTCTGAAGCTGGTGTTACCCAGTATATTGATATTTTCGGGGTTCGCAAATTTGATTCACTCTATAAAGTTTCAGGAATATGTTTATTTAATCCTGATTATTGTGAAAAAAATGTGAAAGCGCTTCTCGGCGATTCGTTGAAAAATTTTCAGGATGGACGGGAGAATATGGATGGAATTATCGGGAATGCACTGATGAACCGCACCTTCGTACTGATTGATTATTCCAAAAAAAAGATTTATTTTAAACTGAAGTCTAAAAATGTTCAATAAGTAACTATCCGGAGTGCTTTTGCCTGATTTCGGGTTGCTCACCGGTCTAAACATAGAATGAAAAAAGAAAAGATAATAGTCGCTATGAGTGGTGGGGTTGACAGCGCTGTGACAGCAGGTCTTCTTATTGAGCAGGGATATGATGTAATTGGAGTGAATCTTCGTACTTGGGAGTATGAACCTCCTGCCTGTGATACCACAAAAAAATCCTGCTGTTCCCCTGAGGATATCCGTGATGCACGGGATGTCGGTCTTTCATTCAATATTCCATTTTATGTAATCAAAATGGAAAAGGTATTTGGCGAAAAAGTGATCGGCCGCTTCATCGATGACTACAAAAACGGGAAGACTCCAAACCCCTGTGTGGAATGCAACACCTTCGTGAAATTTGGTGCGTTATTCGAACAGGCAAAAACTCTTGGAATAGAAAAAATAGCAACAGGTCATTATGCAAACATCAGGGAAGTCGGTGGACGTTATGCGCTTTCCGATGCGTTTGATAAACGCAAAAACCAGGTTTATTATTTGTATGGACTCTCGCAGGAAAATCTCAAAAATACTGTTTTTCCTCTTGGCAACATGGAAAAATCAGACGTAAGGATTCTTGCAAAAAAATTCGGGCTGACAGCAGTAGCGGAAAAAGCTGAATCACAGGAGATATGCTTCATACCGGAAAATGATTACAGATCGTTTTTAAAGAAGAAAAATGTTTCTTTCACTCCAGGGTTTTTTAAATTGCAAAGTGGTGCTATCATTGGCCGGCACACCGGGAAAGAAAATTTTACAATTGGGCAGAGAAAGGGCCTCGGTATTTCCTGGAAGAACCCTCTATTTGTTTTATCGATTGCAGATGATGGAACTGTTTTTCTGGGTGAAGAGAATGAAACATATTGCAGCAGTTTTGAAATCATTGATTACAATTTTATGGGAATGCATCCTTTTGCAGATGGGGATTCAATGGAATGCCGGGTTCAGGTCCGGTACAGGCATACACCGGTTAGATGCAGGGTGGAATGCATCCATTCTAAAATAAAAGTACAATGTCTTGAAGATGTTCGCGGAGTGACCCCCGGTCAGTCGGCAATCTTTTATCCTTTGGAAGAAGATTTTCTGCTTTTCGGTGGGATCATCCGGAAGGGATCCATTGAAATGGCCACAAAGAAAAATGAACAATTTGCAACCACTTCTGAATTTTAACGGTATCCATTGAAAAAGGATTTGAAAGATCTTTCTTTGCTGATTATTGGAGGAGGCCTCCTCCAGGTTCCGATAATCCAGACAGCAAAAACGATGAGGCTTAGAACCATTGTCGCCGATATGAACCCGGAATCTATTGGATTCAAAATTGCGGACTCGAGTATCCTGATGAGTACCAAAGATATTGAAGGAATGGTGAGGGAAGCGAAACGATTTTCGGAGAAAGAAGAAATTCATGGAGTAATGACTGCCGGAACTGATGCAAGTATGACAGTTGCCGCGGTTGCTAATGCACTGAATCTGCCAGGGATCCGGTTCGTAGATGCTGAAGCTGCCTCAAATAAAATTAAAATGAGAAAAAGGCTCC
>JAIOQL010000130.1 GCA_021413405.1 Leptospira sp. | reverse complement strand
GACACTTTCAAATCCCAGAGTGAAATCCGGATCATTGTCCATGCGCCTTTCCGGCCCGCAAAAATTGAAAAAGGCCAGAAAAGTCATGGAAAGAAAAATTGTTTTCAGAATTTTTTCTTTCACTTTTTAATTACTGCGATGTTCCCGCAGTTCCTATATATTTTCCTGAAAGGATGATTCCGTTCACTTCTGATCCATTGTTCACATGGTAGTGACGTGCAGATCCCGAAGTCTTCAATGAGTTATAATTTGTTGCCTGTGACCAGGAAGTAGGCACTGCAGTTGTAAGACCGGTGGTTGAACATTGGGTGCTGCTGGAGGATCCACCAAGTGAAAAATTTGTTACAGTCGCCGTAGTAGTGTCATGCAATTTTCCGAAAATCAGGTATCCATCGAGAGCTATTCCAACAAGTTTGCTGTCGCTGACTGAAATCTTCGGAGGTTCTACATGATAGTGATATGCCCCCGTATTTGTAGGATGGCCCTGCGAACTGTCAAATGTGTAATATTCAGTAGACAATGAATCCCCCGGAGCTGCCTGATCATTGTAAAGGACGATTCCGTTAGTCGCAACACCTATCGCACCATATCCAGTCGATGGAGCAGACGTAGAAGTGTTGTCGCCCGGAACAGTGATTGTTATATTCTGTGATTTTATCAGGTTTGGATTGGCTTTATTTGATCCAGTAGAGTTAGAATACATTGTTGTTTCATACCCCGCACTTGAGCTTCCCCAATATACACTCTTGTAGGTCGGAAGAGAATTTGTTTTAAAAACATAATTGCTTCCGCTAACTGATACCGTTACGCATGTAAAACTATTTTTGATCCAGTCCGGTACCCCGGTTCCAAAAGTTGTGGTGCAGGTTGTGGAATAGCCTGAGGATGAAGAAGACAAAAGAGCTGCGAGAATTGCCATCGTTGAAGAATCGTCTTTCTTTTTGGATGCACAATTCAGCAGAAGCGTTCCGATGAGTAGGGTTGTTAGAGTAATTATTTTCATGACTATAGAAGACGAAAAATAATAACCGAATCTATGGATTAACAAAAAAAATCCGTCAGGCATTCAAAAAATACTTTTTGTTTTTTCCTGAATGGCGAAATTTTTTCTGATTGTAGTGTCCGGTTTAAATGTCGCTTTAATAGAACGAATTTACCAATTTTTACATCGCATTTTGTATCCTGTAAATACATGCCTTTGAAATTGCCGTGCTGTCAATCAGGTAGGCCCGGCAGTCGTGCAACCAGCGTTCGGACACATTTGTTCCTTTCAATTTCACCAAGGCCCTTTCATATAAAAGGCTGCATAGATATCTCGCAGTGATTACCATCAGATTTTCCGCAACTCTCTGTTTTGTTTCATCCTCAGTGATCGAATGAAAAAAGGAAACCGCTTCTTCGAGTATTTTAGATTGTTCGACAAGAAACACTGACGGTGATTCGATTTCATTTTTGATTGACCCGAGGTATTTTCTGAAATTTCCATCCGGTGTCAATCCCGCAACGATTGCGCCTGTCGCAATCCGGACATGGATCTGGCTTGTGCCTTCGTAGATTGTATTTATCCTTGAATCCCGGAACATTCTAGCAACATCATAGTCTTCTGTGTATCCGGCTCCTCCATGAATCTGAACAGCGAGATTTGCGCATCCGTGAGCTTCTTCCGAACAATAATATTTTGCAAC
>JAIOQL010000294.1 GCA_021413405.1 Leptospira sp. | reverse complement strand
TGCTGTTGTCATAATTGATGAAAAAGGGAATCCGAAAGGAACCCGTATATTTGGGCCAGTAGCACGTGATCTTATAGATAAGTAGTTTTTGAAGTTTATCTCTTTGGCTCCGGAGGTATTGTAATATGGCAAAGATGACCTACAGGGGATCTGAATTTACAAAATTCAAAAAGATCAAACTCAAAAAGAATGATGAAGTAGTCTGCATTGCCGGGAAAGACAAAGGCAAGAAAGGGAAAATTCTTTCTATCGATAAGAGAAAGGACAGGGTTTATGTTGAGGGAATGAATAAAAGAAAAAGATTCATGCGCCCGACCCAGGAAAATCCTAAGGGCGGGATCATCGAAATCGAAGGTTCAATACATATTTCCAATATCATGTTTTTTGATTCAAAGAAGAAAAAGGGTGTAAGAA
The DNA here is from genome assembly GCA_021413405.1 of Leptospira sp. Classification (GTDB taxonomy): domain Bacteria; phylum Spirochaetota; class Leptospiria; order Leptospirales; family Leptospiraceae; genus JAIOQL01. Next base: position 1,068 of record JAIOQL010000294.1, on the reverse strand, counting down.
CCGGTGTTACGAAAGTGAAAGATAAAGTTGTAAGAATCACGAAGCCGGAAGGCAGGGAAATTTAAGTATGTCATTACCTAGGCTAAAACAAAAATACATTGATGAAATCAGACCTGCTTTAATTAAGCAGTTCACGTATGGCTCTCCTATGCAGGTACCGAAGCTTGAAAAAATTGTGCTCAACGTTGGTATGGGAGACGGACATGCAAATCCGAAGGCACTGGAATCTGCGCTTGAAACATTAGGCGCAATTACCGGGCAGAAGGCTGTAAAAACAAAAGCAAGAATTTCCATCGCGGGCTTTAAACTTCGGGAAGGAATGAATATAGGTTGTATGGTAACTCTTCGCGGTGACAGGATGTATGAATTTCTTGACAGGTTAATCAACATCGCTTTACCGAGGGTTCGTGACTTTAAGGGAGTGAACCCAAAAGGATTTGATGGCCAGGGGAATTATAATATGAGCGTTAAAGAACAGATTATTTTTCCTGAAATTCAATTTGATAAAATCAACAAAATTCACGGGATAAACATCTCTTTCATTACAAATTCCGGAGTTGATGATGAAGTATATAGTATGTTCCAGTTATTTGGAATGCCTTACAGGGCAAAATAGGATAGAGGAGATTTACATTTAATGGCTAAAACTTCCATTAGAGTCAGACACGAAAGGAAGCAAAAATTTGCGGTCCGGGAATACAATAGATGTCCGCATTGCGGAAGGGCCAGGGCCTATCTCAGGAAATTTGACATGTGCAGGCTATGCTTCCGTAAAATGGCAAGCAGCGGTCTCATTCCTGGTGTTACAAAATCTTCGTGGTAGATAAAAGGAATTTATTATGAGTCTTTCAGATCCAATAGCAGATATGTTAACAAGAATCAGGAATGCAGGCAATGCCGGGCATTCCACCTGTGCAGTATCAGGAGATAAGATAAAGAAATCGATTCTTGAAATTTTAAAGAGTGAAGGTTTTATAAAAGATTTTCAGGTTGTTGCGAATAATTCGTTCAATGATTTTCAGATTGAACTGAAATATGCGGGAATCAGAAAACCGGTCATTCAGACAA
>JAIOQL010000293.1 GCA_021413405.1 Leptospira sp. | reverse complement strand
CCATAATTCCGGAATATATTCACCATCAAAAGAAGACGTTCGATCTCTCCCTTGAATTCATCCTCTGTGATCTCGATTACAATGTTCCGTTTGTCGATCCCATATTTTTCGATCATCTGGATTATATGAAACCTTCCGGGATCCAGAAGATCTTCTTTATGGATCATGGACAAAAAGTTCGGCATCATATTAAAAAACAGTTTTGTGTTTGATCCTGATTCCTTCAGGTGGCTGACCGCTTTTTCGCGGATGATTTTGTCTATGTGAATTGAGTTTGCTTTGTTCGCTTCCGGCCCATGAAAAAGAGGACCAAGCGACATATATTCCTGTGATTCAGGTGATAGAAAACGCCCGAGAACTTCATAACCCATGATATTGCGGGTTACCGTATTTACAATTGGTTGGTAATGAGGAACGTAATGATCTTCGCTCAATTCATGAATTTCGTTCTCACTTTCAACCATAATACTTAGACATACTCATTTTCAATATATAAAAGCTACTTAAATTTGTTTTTCCAACAAATATTTGTCACAATTTCGCTTTACATTATTTTATCATCAGATTAGTATTTTAAAAAAGCAGTCATTGAGTAGAAAAAGTTTTTTTGTAAAATTTCCGGCACAATTGTTACAAACTGTACTTGGAAATATATCCTTGTGCCTTTGTAGTAATAATTATTGTAAATAAACACGTAATACTTAGCAGACCTGATGGGATCCTGCTAACAGCCACGGTTAATTTCAAATTAATACGAAATGGATCAAAAAAAATATTTTGCGGAGCACCACAAATGCATATTGATCAGATCTCATATCCGTCTGGAATTGCGGAACGACGGGGAACAATAATTATTCCGTCCACGATCCTGACAAATTCATCTTCATATTCCTCATGCCCTTCCTTATTTATAAGCTTAACCCCATTTCCGATGAAACAATCCTTATCAATAATCGTCTGACGAATTTCGCATTCCTGGCCTATTCCAACCGGGATTATCCCGTCTCTTTTATCAAAACTTCCGTAGCTATCTGCC
>JAIOQL010000129.1 GCA_021413405.1 Leptospira sp. | reverse complement strand
ATGGAAAGAAAAAAATGAAAGACCGGGTGATCTCCACAACTGACCGGGAAAAAGGTGCCTTGAAAAAAGTATCAGATGAATATGGATTCCAGACATACGTGATTCCTGATGACGTTGGTGGAAGATACTCGGTTCTGACTCCGGTAGGTCTTTTACCAATAGCATGCGCCGGCATTGACATTCAGGAATTTGTTTATGGTGCAAAGACTGCAGCAGAAGCGCTCGGAAAAGAAGGAGATCCTGAGAAAAATCTCGCCTGTCTCTATGCCGCCTATCGCAACTCCCTTTACGAAGCTGGAAAAAAAATCGAAGTCATGGTAAATTATAACCCGGCTCTTCATTATTTCACTGAATGGTGGAAACAGCTTTATGGCGAAAGTGAGGGGAAGGGCAAAAAGGGAATTTTTCCTGCCGGTGTAGATTTCACGTCTGATCTCCATTCCATGGGGCAATATATCCAGGACGGGGAACGTCATCTCTTTGAAACAGTGATCAATGTAGGAATGCCACTAAACGATCTGGTAATAGGCGAAGTCGATGGAGATCCGGATGGTCTGAATTACATTTCGGGAAAGAGCCTGAATTACGTTACCCAGAAAGCAATTCTTGGCACAATGCTTGCCCACTATGAAGGCGGTGTCCCATGCATGGAGCTTTCGGTTCCGAAACTAACTCCGGAAACGATGGGTGAGCTTATGTATTTCTTTGAGTATGCCTGTGGAATTTCGGGTTATATGCTTGGAGTAAATCCTTTCGATCAGCCTGGAGTTGAAGACTATAAGAACAATGTGTTCGCTTTGCTCGGAAAAAAAGGTTATGAAGAGACAGGTGCCAAAATTCAGAAAAGTCTCAGCGAATTGAAATAGATTTCCGTCCGGCAATTTTTTTGATAAATCGCAAAAAGGAAACATACTATGAACATGAGCCTGTTTTATAAAATAATAAATATTGCAGCAGGTATTGCATGGATTGTTCTGATTCTTTTCCGTAACGATCCCTACATTACCGGAGTGATCATAGGATGGATTGTACCCACTGTTCTGGCCGCAACCTATTCGTTTTTCATTTATCGATCGTTTGCTTCCAAAGAGAAGGGAACGATGTTGACCTTTGAAGGAGTGAAAACACTTTTCCGGAACCCGAATGTCATGATGGCTGGATGGATCCATTATCTGGCATTCGATCTTTTTATTGGCGCATGGGAACTCCGCGATTCACAACAGCATGGAATAAATTTTCTTTTTATTTTTCCTTGTCTTCTTCTGACAATTGCATTTGGTCCGATCGGATTTTTGGCATACATTTTGTTACGAAGTTTTACTGCCTGATCCCATCTTATTGCTTCCCGATTAAATTCCTTTTTACTGCGACAGAATTCTTGGAGAACAAATTAAAAAGATATGGCCTTATTATTTGGAACGCTTGACGCTAAAAAACCATAGGAGGGATGCGAAGGGCGCGCAGCGGTCCGACACTGAGTAGTCGCCCGTGCTTCGATATAAGCCTTCGTTTACTCCGCAGCCGGCGACGTATCGAAGTGGAGGACGGAAGCGAAAGCGAACCCCGTTGCAGCCCGGCAGTCGCCCTTCATCTTTTGAAAAAATGGATGTGATCGGGAAGGTTTACTTCGATTTCAAATATGCAAAAATGAACGGGTCGAGATCCCCGTCCATCACGGGACTCACGTTGCCGGTTTCATAATCGGTGCGATGATCTTTGATCAGGTTGTAAGGATGAAACACATAGCTCCGGATCTGGGATCCCCAGGCGATGTCTTTTTTTTCTCCGGATTTTTTCTGAAGTTCTTCTTCATTTTTTTTGCGTTCCATTTCATATAGTTTCGCTTTGAGCATTTTCATTGCAGTGCCCCGGTTCTTTATCTGTGATCTTTCGTTCTGGCACTGGACAACAATTCCCGAAGGAATGTGCGTCATGCGAACTGCTGAATCTGTTTTATTTACGTGCTGTCCGCCTGCCCCGGAGGAACGGTATGTGTCAACACGAAGGTCTTTTTCATCAACGACTATGTCTATGTCGTCATCAACTTCCGGTGTAACATGAACCGATGCAAAAGAAGTGTGCCGCCGTTTGTTCGAATCGAATGGGGAGATTCTCACAAGCCTGTGAATCCCGTTTTCGCCTTTGAGATAGCCGAATGCATAATCACCCTGGACGAGTAGAGTTGCGTTCTTGATTCCTGCACCTTCACCCTCCTGAAAATCTACCAGGTCAACTTTGAATCCTTTTTTTTCAAAATAACGGGTATACATCCGCAAAAGAATTTCTGCCCAATCCTGGCTTTCGGTTCCGCCGGCACCCGGATGAATATTCAGAAATGCACCACGCATATCATCCTCGCCGTTTAACGCACCAAGGAGTTCGAGAGTTTCAAAGCTTTCAGAAAGCCTGTAGAAATCCTCGTTCAGACTTTTGAGTTCTGCCTCACCTGATTCTTCTATCGTGAGATCGATGAGATCAGGAAAATCAGTCAGTTCCGATTTTAATTCGAGCCATGGTGACAGTTTTTTTTCAAGATCGTTTTTCTGTTTTGTGATTTTCTGTGCGTTCTCCGGATCGTTCCAAAGATCAGGCGAAGTTGAGCGTTCTCTGAATGAAAGAAGCCTGTCATAGTCTTCCTGAAGGTTGAGAAGATTCCACCTGTTTTCAAATCGTGAAATGAGTTCTTTGGAGAGCCTCGTGAGCTCTTTTGCTGATTTAATATCCATTTTTTTACGTGTTTGACCAGAACAAATTGTTTCTGGAATTCTTTTTTTCTTCCTCCCAGCCGTAAAGAATTTTACGTAATTGCGGGGTGTTTCCTTCTACAGTTCCGACGAGCTTATATTTATCTTTTGACCGAAACTTCTCAGGTTCCTTTTTTAAAATAAATTTTCCTGCTTTTATGATTTCCAGAACGTGAATTTTGAACGGATCTTTTTCGATCCTTGATAATTCCTGCATAGCATAATAAAAAGGAGTGATTCCTTTATAAAACCAGTCCACAAATTCATTTTTCCCCTGAGGCCAAACCTGTTCGAGATAAAAATCTTCTTCGTGGATAAATGATTTTCCCTGGAACGGTGACTGCAGCAGTCTGCAATGATGATGAATTTCATGATTCAGTTCTTTTTCTGTTTCTGCCTCAACATCCACTTCCATCCATTTTATCCAGGCTTTTTTCTCTTTTAAGGATAGCATTGGAATGAGAGAAAAAAGATAATTCTGATCACGAAAAATTTTTTCAAATGATAAAAATTCCAGGATTTCGAGAGGAACCATGCAATGTCCAGCAGTCCATTCGATTGCAAAGGGTATGTTGCCGAAATGAACATAATCGGGAGGTGCTTCTGCGAGAATCACATCACCGAATTGTGTTAAAAGGAAAATCAGGGAGATTAATTCCGGTTTTGAGAAACCGTTTAAAATTTTTATTGCCCCGGAACTGTTTTTCAGAGATGTCTGGATCAGCTGCGCTTGCTGTTTTGCAAATTGCTTTTCTGAAAGAATTATTCCGAAATATTTTTCAAACTTTTTGATTGAGTGATTTTCAAACCTTGAAATATTTCCTGCAATTGAAAAAGGCATGATCACAAGGCCTTTTTTGCTATGTCTTTTCTGAAAAACGTTTTAGGAACCGAAATCGAACCCAGATATTCGTAGGCCTTTTGGACCGAATCCGCAAGTGATTCTGCATAAGAACTGATTCCCAGAATTCTTCCGCCCATTGATTTAATTTTACCTTCTCTTGTATGCGAAGTCCCGGCATGAAAAACGATCGTGTTTTTATCTTTCGGTTCAGGAAGATTCAGATCAATTCCCTTGGCATATTCACCGGGATATCCTTCAGCAGCCAATACAACTACGGATGCGTATCCTGACTTCAAAGATAATGATTTTTGACTGAGTTTTTCCGATGCACATTCCTGTATGAGCCTGAGAAGATCGTCTTCAATTAGCCTGACCACTACCTGGGTTTCCGGATCACCAAACCGGCAATTAAATTCCACAACCATTGCATTCTCGGACTTATCAATCATCAATCCTGCATAGAGAAGCCCACGGTATGGATAGCCTTTTTTCTTGAGCCCGGCGAGAAGGGGACCAAAAATTTTCTCCTCAACATCCTTCAGAACTTTTGTGGTTGCGATTGGGGCCGGACAGAACGCTCCCATGCCTCCGGTGTTTGGTCCTTCGTCATTGTCATAGGCACGTTTATGATCACATGCAGCAGGAAGCATAATGAAATCCTCTCCGTCACACAAAGCAAAAATTGAAGTTTCCTGGCCTTCGAGGAATTCTTCTATGACTACTTTGGAGATGCCGGGAAATTTCTTCTCAATGAAAATTTCTTCAAGTGCTCCATTTGCTTCTTCAATCGAACTGCAAACTGTAACTCCCTTCCCGGCAGCAAGACCATCTGCTTTTATGACAATTGGAAGTTTTTGCGAATGCAAATATTTTTTTGCAGAGTCACAATCTCTGAATGTCGCGGAATTTGCCGTCGGCACACCGAATTCACGCATCAGGTTTTTTGCAAAATCCTTCGAACCTTCGAGTTGGGCGCAATAGGCAGATGGCCCGAAACAGGGAATATGAATTTCCGCAAGCCAATCCGAGATACCATCTACTAGCGGCTCCTCCGGTCCTACTATAACAAGATCAAATTTTTCATTTTCAATGAAAGTCTGCGTACTGAACTTATTTTTCAGATCAAAAATCGATGAAGGAATAATTTCTGACTGATCAAATCCTCCGTTCCCCGGAAAAACTTTCAATTCCCCAAGGAGGGCCGATTGTTTTATTTTATATGCAAGAGCGCTTTCGCGCCCTCCACTTCCGATCAGCAGAACCTTGAGTTTAGAGTTCAAGTTTTTCAAAACCTTTATTTGTAATTTCTAGCTTATCCTCTAAGATTTTAAGCTTTTGTTTTTCTTTGTCAATAACTTCTGGCTTCGCTTTTTCCAAAAATGACGGGTTAGAAATCTTGCTGTTGATTTTTTCCATTTCCTGAAGAATATTATCCCGGTCTTTTGATAGCCTCAATCTTTCTTTTTCCAGATCAATGATCCCTGAAAGAGGTAGAATGATTTCTCCTTTTGAAAATGCGGAGATGGAATCCGTTTTTGCCGGATTATATGTATCAGACAATTCCAGGGATTCAGCGCGGGCG
>JAIOQL010000248.1 GCA_021413405.1 Leptospira sp. | reverse complement strand
ACAAGCAGGTTTTGAGACCGGCTCTTAGTTATTACAGGATTATATAAGAGAAAGAAGGGTCAGCTACACAGAAAATTTATGGTTTCTTACATTGTTATTCAGCTGCGACGCTATGCTCAGGAATTTACGGAAATATTTGCTTATTGATTGTCTCCATTTTCTTTTCGGCAGGTCTTTGAAGTAAATTATTCCTCTCGGGATCGAAATTGCTGCCATTGACTGACCGAAAAAAAATGTGCATTCCAATTCCCGGAGAAATACTGTCCCTTCTTTTGCAAACAAAAGATGTGGCAGGAAAAGTAGAAAAATTGGTATTAAAGAAAGTCTTATTATGGATCTTTCTTTTCTGAATACTTGTTCTTTTATCTGCATCATTGTTTCAATTGAAATCAGAATTACAAGGAGAGTTAAAGCAAGATATACCGGTAGTGAAACTGCACCGAATATCCAGTAGGCAGTGATGATAGAAAAAAATACCGGCACAGGGAGATTCATAAAGATTGCCAATGGCATTTTCGTGGATTCGAAATATGCCGAGAGGATCATCAGGAAAAGGAATATTGATATCCCAGAAACGAAAATCGTCAGCTTTTCGTTTTGGATTATTTTTTCCATATTTCTTCCTACTTCTATTCTGAAATTTTCAGGCAATGATGAATTGTTCAGGGATGCAATCTGACTGATCATGCGCTGGTGGCTGACCTTACCGGTTCTTATTGAAAAAGAAAGAGCCCTTTTTTTATTTTTATGGAAAATTTTTAAAGGTACTTTTGTTTCCTTTCTGCTTGAGATCTCGGAAATTGGAACATATCTTTCACCTTTACTTTTCATTTCAAACTCTCTCAGGCTGTCTTCTGAATTCCGGAATTCTTCTGATAGTCTGACCCGTATATCGACCTCTTTATTGAATTCGATATATTTTGCTGCTACGCCGCCTTGAATTGCAAGACGAAGAAAGTCTCCTATTTCGGTACTGCTTAATACCGCTTTCGCGGATTTCTCCCGGTCAATGATGAGCTGCAATTCCTCTCTCGGAGGTTTATACCTTAGGATAACTTCCGAAACTCCTTCAAACGATTCTGATTTTTTGGCAAGATCTCTGGTTACGGAATCCAGCTTTTCAAGATCATCTCCAAGAACGTCAATTGTGATTTCCTGAAATTTTCCACGATCTGATTCTCTTGTAAAAAAACAGAATGCCGGATCAGTATTTCCAACTGCCGATTTGATTTTGTGAATATATTCGTCATTCCCGGTAACACCCGGCTTCAGGGAAATCAGAAGAAATGAATGTCCGGAATCGATTTTACCTGTGACTTCTTCGATTCCCGGAACAGTTAGTAATTTTTCCTCTATTTTTTTTGTCGTCTTGTTTGTGAATTCGAACCCCGTTCCTGAAGGTAGCTCTACATAACCCAGAATTTTTCTGTTATCAATGGAATAGAAATACTCTTTATCGGATTTTCCATATATATAGACACCAAGAGGGACTATTGTGAGAAACAAAACCAGGATGGAAATCTGGTTATCTTTATATCCTCTGTATATTTTTCCAGTTAGATCGAGATTTCTGAAAATGCCAGGAAGCCTGAACCTATCTGATTTAAACCTGCTGAAATAAGGCTTTGCCTTCTCAATAAATATAATAAGCCGTTCCTGGAATCTTTCCGCAGTATAGTTGGAGAAGCTAAGTTTTTGATTGAGATAATCACCAGTTTTTATATTCCTTGTCCACAGTGAGATCGGGAGAGAGCTTAAATAGGAAAACAAAAGAATTCCTATTACAACAGATCCCAGGATAATTGCTGACTCTCCGGTATCCCGATCGAGCATATACAATGGGACTGTTAGTGAAAGAAGAAGGATTGATCCGGTGATGATTTCAATGTTTACCGAAAGATGTGAGTTCAGGATGTCACGAAGTTCCTGATATTTTTCAATGAACCGTCTTCTTCTTCCACGTTCTGAATTTGGCATTGTCCGTTTTTTTTTGTTGAGAATCAGATCCTCATTTTCTGATGCAAGGGCAATTCTTAGAGATATAATGAACCAGATGCAAATCCCGAGATAAATTCCGCTTTGTACAATGATATCAAATTCTTTTTTTATAAAAAACAGAAAAATGAATATGATGATCACGGCAGGGATTGAGGAGAGCAGGGTTATGATCCCGGCTTTTCTTGTTTTTTTCTTTGTAAATATGTATGAAAAGAAAAGAAAAATTCCAAGAGTTGTTGTCCAGAAAATATTCAGAAATGTTTTTCGGATCGAATCGGCCTGATTGTAATTGATTACAAATTTAACATTCGATAGCTGTATTTTTCTAAGATTTTTCTGAACCTCATTAGAAATATTCAGTACATTTCCCAATGATGCCTTGTAAATATAGAGGCTGACATTTTCCTTTCCATTTACCCGTGAAGCAGAGTCCTCATCGCGATACGAAAATGAAACATTTGCAACATCTTCAACGTATATAATCCTGTCTGTTCTATATGAAACAGGGAGAGTCTGGATCTCCGATAGATCTGTGTATCTGCCTGTAAGATTCAGGGAATAAAGCCGACCGTTCTTTTCTATTTTCCCAATACCGGCGTTTGTATTATTGGACTGGATCGCTTTCATTATCTCTCGGAGATTGAGACCGTATGCGGTTAATTTCTGCAAATCGCAAGAAATGATTATTTCGCGTTGTTTTCCTCCTGAAACTGCAATTTGACTGATTCCTTCCACGTTTTCCAGTTGAACTTTTATATCCCTGTCTGCAATCTCCCGGAGTCTCATCAGATCATACTTGTCGCTATCCAGGATAATGATCATGACTGGTCTTTGATCCGGATCATATCTGAAAACGAGAGGCTTGTGGGCTTCACGGGGGAATAGCGGGGCCACTAGGTCGATTCTTTCCCGGATTTCGAGTGCTTTAAAATTCAGATCAGTGTCTTTCTGGAATTCTATATTAATCAGGGATTTTCCTGCTTCAGATGATGAAGAAATCTCTTCCATTCCTCCGATTCCTGAGATTGCTTCCTCGATCGGTTTTGTAATGATTTCTTCCATCTTATCTGCATCCGCTCCGGGATAATTAACTGAGATTGTCAGACCCGGGTAGGACAATCCCGGGAATAAAGAAACAGGAACACGCAGATAGGAGAGAACACCAAAAATTCCCAACCCTAAAAAGACCATGCAGGTTGTGACCGGTCG
>JAIOQL010000343.1 GCA_021413405.1 Leptospira sp. | reverse complement strand
TACGAGCTCCACTTCGTCTGCAATTTCCAGAATTGAATCCGGAATTCTTTCGCGAACAGTTGTGTCTGTGATTTTTTCAACCAGTTCCGCCCGGCTTTCCAGATGCTGAACGTTTACCGTAGTAAAAACATTGATCCCGTTATCCAGAAGTTCGAGGACATCCTGGTATCTTTTGGGGTGCCTTGAACCGGGAACATTTGTATGTGCAAGCTCATCTACAAGAACAAGATATGGTTTCCGTTCGAGAATGGCGTTGATGTCCATTTCCTCCATGACAACACCGCGATAATCTATTTTTTTCCGGGGAATAATCGTGAATCCCTCTGTGAGTTTTTCTGTTACCGGTCTTTTGTGGGTTTCTATGTAGCCGATGACAACATCAACCCCCCTGCTTTTCAGATCAAAGGCAGCCTGTAGCATGGAGTAGGTTTTCCCTACTCCAGCGACCATTCCAAAAAATATTTTTAGCTTTCCTTTTGTTTCTTTTTTTTCCTGGGCCTGAATTTCTTTCAGGAGTTCATCAGGATCCGGCCGACCGACTTCTTCTGTCATAGTGCATCTAGTTTTAAATTCAGGAGCAGAATATTAATCCTCGGCTTTCCGAGAAACCCGAAGGTTGGTTCTTCGATCATAGAATCAATCAATGCATTCAATTTTTTGATTTTTTCCGGGTCCAGTTTCCGCACTGATGCAATCCGTTCAGACTGAAATCTGACAGCCTCCGGGCTTAAGTGAGGATCAAGACCACTACCGGAAGCAAAAAGCAAATCCGCTGGAATACTTTTCCCGCCGGATTCATTCTGCCAATCCTTTTTTCTTTGGTCCATTGCAGCGACAAGATCCTTACTGGTTGGACCCTTATTGCTCGCACCGGAAGGAACCGTTGCATAATCTCCCGAAGATGGCCGGCTAAAAAAATATTTCGGATCCTTGAATTTTTGTGCAATTAGAGACGAACCGATTTCTTTTCCATCTTTTGCGATTATACTTCCATTTATCCGGTCCTTGAAAAATAGAGAGCCAATCCCAAAACAAAAAAGCGGATAAATCACCCCGGTTAGAATCGTCATAGCGACCAATAAAAATAAACTTTCACGAATTAGTTTCATATATCCTCCTCAGGCAAGGCCTGTGTAATGTAAAATAAGATCGAGAAATTTGATCCCGATAAACGGAGCAATGATCCCGCCCAATCCATAGATAAGCACATTCCTCAGCAATATCCTGTTTGCACTGGAAGGCTGATAATTGACTCCCTTCAGTGCGAGCGGAATGAGAGCGACAATGATGAGCGCATTGAAAATAACCGCACTCAAAATGGCGCTCTCCGGTGAAGATAGGCGCATAACGTTTAAAGCAGATAGCGGACCGGGTTTTCCATCAGTTGCATACAATGAAAAAAAGAGTGCAGGCAATATCGCAAAATATTTTGCCACATCATTTTCAATGCTGAATGTTGTCAGAGCTCCTCTTGTCATCAAGAGTTGTTTACCGATTTCTACTATTTCAATGAGTTTTGTCGGATTACTGTCGAGATCAATCATGTTTCCGGCTTCTCTCGCAGTTTGAGTCCCGGTGTTCATGGCGACACCCACATCGGCCTGGGCAAGAGCCGGTGCATCATTTGTTCCATCCCCGATCATACCGATCATTCTTCCTTCCTTCTGCTCTTTCCTGATTCGCAATAATTTGTCCTCAGGAGATGCCTCTGCAATGAAATCATCCACTCCTGCTTCTGCTGCTATGGCTGCTGCAGTCAGAGCATTGTCTCCCGTTATCATGACCGTTTTTATTCCCATTGCCCGGAGTCTCGAAAAGCGTTCCTTAATTCCACCTTTCACAACATCTTTGAGATGAATGACTCCCTGGACAGTCTGGTTTGCAGACACAACAAGTGGAGTTCCCCCCATCCTCGAAATATCGTCCACCG
>JAIOQL010000342.1 GCA_021413405.1 Leptospira sp. | reverse complement strand
TAAAAAATGAAGATTCATTTATTTACGAACAGAACGGACAGGTGGGTTTCAATGCGTATACCACATATGATGTGACAAACTATCAGATTGAGCTACCCAAAAACCGTCTTGAGATCTGGTCGAAACTTGAATCGGATAGGTTGATGTTTCCGATATTCCGCGAATTTTATACAGAAAGGGAAGTTATTCAGGAAGAGCGCAGGATGAGAGTTGAAAACCGGGGCACCGGTAAACTACGCGAGAAGTTTCTGGGAGTTGCTTTCGATGAGCATCCGTACAGAAGGCCTGTCATCGGTTATGAATCCAATATCCCGTTTCTTGATCCCGCCGAAACAGAAAAATTTTTCAGAAAATTTTATGCTCCGAATAATCTTGTGATCGGGATAGTTGGAGATCAGGATTTTGATGAGACCGAGAAACTTGTTCGAAAATATTTCGCTCCGCTGAAACCTTCAAAACAGCCGGAACCGATCCGGACCTCGGAAAAATTGGGTGAGGGGGAAAAAAGACTTACAGTTAAGTTTCCGAGCGGACCTTCCCTTATGATGGGCTGGCACAAGCCATCCTTTCCTCACCCTGACAACGATATATTTGAAGTGATTGATTCTATTCTGAGCAAAGGCACTGAAAGCAGGTTATATAAAAAAATTGTTCTCAAGGAAAAACTTGCACTATCGATAGATGCATGGAGCGGGGATCCGGGAGAGAGATATTCGAATCTTTTCACTGTTTTCTCTCAAATCAATTCTGATGCAGATCCTGCGAAAATTGAAAAGATGGTTTGGGAGGAGATCGAAAAATTAAAAAATGAATCCGTTACCCAGGAAGAAATGACCAGAATTAAAAATAACCTGATAGCAGACTTCCTGCGCCATCTGGATCACAACGGAAACATTGCGGACGCTCTAACATATTATGAGCTGATTACCGGAGACTGGGAGAACCTTTTCAGATCCTATGACAGGATATACACTGTGAGTCCGGAAGACATCAGGAGGGTTGCGAAGAAATATCTCCGGCCGGACAATGTAACAGTTGGAAATCTGGTCAATTCAGGGAAACAATAATGAAAATATATTTATTAATTTTGCTATCTTCCTTTGTTCCCCTTTCGGCAAATCCTGGAGATTTTGTTAAAGATGTAATTATTCGAGATTTCGATGTAAAGATCCCCTCCATTAAAAAAGAAATTATCAGCAATAACCTGGATCTTTTCCAGATGAAATCCGACTACTTTCCGATTGCAGAAATTGAGATTCACCTCTATGGTGGAGAGTCTTCAGTCGGAAAACATAGCATGGAGTTGCCTGCGGTTCTTGCAAACGTGCTCCGGTTTGGTGGCTCAAAAAAATATCCTGAAGAGAAATTTTTACACAAGCTGGAATTCTACGGGGCTCAAATGGCTGTCGAGGCAGAATACAGAAAAATTAAACTTCAGGTCTCATTTCTGACAAAGGATACGGATCAAATTCTGGAACTCATTGAGGATCTGATCCTGAATCCGAATCTATCGGAGATTTCTATCGATAATGCGAAAAAGAAAATCGCTGAACAGATCAAGCGGCGGTTTCCGCAAAACACGTGAACTGATTCACGGTCCATTAATAGCAGGCAATCCAGAACAGATCAAATCCCTCCAAAAAATAAAAAAAGAGGATCTCGAAGAATTCTGGAAAAATCAGATTCAATCAAAAAGAAAGGCTATTCTGACTAGAGGAGATTTCAGCGAACCAAAAGTAAAATCTGCAATAGACAGAATGTTCAAATTGAACGGGAAATCGCATGATAAATTCCCTGAAGAAAAGCTCGACTTTGATTCATTGAATGCCGGGTATCAATCTGGAAAATTTAAAAATATCATAGTAGATAAAAAGGTTAATCAGTCCGCAGTAATTATGGCGGGAATTCTGCCTCAACATAATCATCCGGATTTTTATGCGATTCAGCTATTAAATTACATAATTGGAGGTGGTGGATTCAATTCCTATTTCATGCAGCAGATCCGCTCCGACAGGGGTCTTGCCTATTCAGCAGTGAGTTATCCTTCTTTTAAATCCGATCACGGAACAATTTTTTTCTATTCTATGACCAAGAATGAAACAGCAGGCGAAGTATATTCTCTAATGAACCAGATTTTAACGGAAGAAAGTTTTGCTAAAATCAAAGAACAGGAACTCGAAAATGCCAAGAATGCAATCAATAACCAGTTTGTATTTCTTTTCTCGGGAGATGATCAGATTCTTACCAATACTCTCAGGTTTGAGGAAGATTCCATGCCCCGGGAATATTTACACAATTATAGATCCGAAATAAAAAAAGTTTCCCTTACCGATTTGCGCCGCGTCGGGAAAAAATATTTTGCAGGAGCCGGTTTGAAAACTGTAATCGTCGGACCGGCTTCTTCGCTCCGGTTAAAACTGAAAGGAGAAACGAAAACGATTGGACCAGAGGATCTGATTTTAGAATAAAGTGGATGCTAAATTTTCTTACAAAGGATTCGAGTTCAATGGAATATCGGAAGGTGGGATTCGTACTTCCATAGGTGTCCCCCGGTTCAAACTGATGTTTGATATAGGATCTATTCACCCGGACAGAATTCATTTTGAAAATCTACTTTTAACTCACGGTCACCTCGATCATTCTGCCGGGATTCCTTATTTTGTTTCTCAGAGATCTCTTCAAAAATTGAAGCCTGCAAATATTTATGTACACGAAAGTGTTTTCGAACCTTTGAATAGAATTTTGAAGATCTATTCGGAAATGGAAGGATTTGATTATCCTGAATGCCTGAAAATTGCGAGAGAAAATGAACCAGTTGAATTAAGTAAGAATTTCTTTTTCAAGCCCCTAAAGACATTTCACCGGATTCCTTCCCAGGGATACACAATTTTTGAAAAAACCAAAAAGCTGAAGAGTGAATTTTCCGGCTTTAGTGACCGGGAAATAATGCAGAAAAAAATAGAAGGAGAATCTGTAACGGAGGATAAAGATGTCCCGATGGTGAGTTTTTCCGGGGATACAAAAATAGAATATGTTCTCGAACATAAAGACGTTGCAGAGTCGAAGATACTGTTCCTTGAATGCACGTATATAGATGAAGAAAGGAATGTGGAACGTGCGCGACTATGGGGGCATATCCATCTCGATGAAATAGTTGCCTATGCGAATGAATTTAAGAATGAAAAAATAGTTCTCATCCATTTTTCGAAAAGATATTCTTTCAAATATATATCTGAAATGATCAGAAAAAAAATTCCAAAAATTCTTTCAGACCGCATTCACCTTTTTTTGCCCGAAAGGAATTACGTTGGAGCCCGGAGAGAAAATGCATAAAAAGGGAGGCATATTTCTTGAAGGAATCG
>JAIOQL010000341.1 GCA_021413405.1 Leptospira sp. | reverse complement strand
ATCCGGATTGTCTCTTGGTCAGGAAAGAAAAAAATGAGATGAGCTACGATCAGACAATTCTGATGGCTACAGTTATGTCCATCTCAGGAGGGATGCTCCTGGTTAGTGATAATCTGAAAAATATTGAAGAAGACCGCCTCGGAATTCTAAGAAAATCGCTTGAATTGAATTCATTATGCCAGTCCAGAACCCCTCTCCCGCTCGGTACATTTGAAAATGAATTTCCGAGAGGACTCTATAATCCGGCAGGTTTTATCGGGATTTGGAATCCCACGGAAACAGATGAATGGGTAGAAGTCAAAATTCCAATCCCCTTCAAACAGAAGAATCCGAAAGACTTCTGGACAGGAGAGTCACTGTCCAACTTCAGTTTTGATCCGAAACAGGGCAGAATTAAACTTAAGCTGAAGCCCTTCGGATCGGCTATAATTAAGATTTAAAAAAATAGTTGTGATTCAAAGTTATTGTAATATTCTGAACCTAAATTTAGGGGATACATGAATAAAAAATTATTTACCTTACCGGCCATTGCTACCTTATTTTTGATAAACTGCTCTATTTCTGAGTCGTTCAGCAAATCGTCTGATTCCGTCAGCAGATCATCGAATTCGCTGAGTGCCTCTTCTGATTCAATCAGCGGTTCCTCCAAATCTTCCAGCCGGTCTTCAGCCTCTTCTTCCGGATCATCAAGCGAAGATTCGCCGAACCAGACAAAAAAACAGCCGGCAAAACCTAACACTAATAACGACTCTGACTCCGATTCTTCCGGCGGCGGAGGTTCATCGAATTCAATTTCCAATTCGTCACGCGGTCTTTCTCTTTCTGTATTTTATTCCTTTGTTTCTTCGAAGCAGGACGATAAAACAAGAAAAAGAGCCTACAGAAAGGATTTACAGGATCTTGCAGGAATTTACGCAATGAATCTTCAAAATCACAAATTCTTCGAAGCTGACATCTCACGTATTGCATTCCGCCATGGAATTACAAACTGGGAATCCGAAGAATTTACCTATCTGGGTATTGGAGAAGGACTCAGGAAGGCTGAACTTCCCGAAAAGGAATTGAGCAGGATAGCATCTGAATTGTCCGATGGCAATAAGCTCATTGAGAAGCTAATCCACCAGGGTTACAGCAACACAGAAATCAGTTTCAACTGAATCAGTACGATAATCCTCTCCACTGCAAAAATCATTGACTAAAAAAGCAGAATTGCTCTAATTAAGCAAGACTGTTTCAAAAGGAAGAACTATGATTAACCAACTTTTTATTTCCTCGATTTTGCTGGCGTTATTTACGATTAATTGCTCCATTTCAGATTCTGTATTCAGGCTTTCAGATTCTGTGAGCAAATCTTCCGATTCTGTTTCCAGTATCTCGAATTCAGTGAAATCTATTTCAACATCGTTTTCAAATTCATCTTCTTCGTCGAGCGATGGAAAAGAAAAGGCCGCCCTTTACAAAAACGACGTACGAAACCTTGCTTCCATTTATTCTGCAAAGATACTGGCAAGTTCCGGATTCCAGGAAGATCTTGGTAAGGTCGCAGCACGCTATGGAATTTCGAATTGGGAAAAGTTTCCTGAAACATATCTGGCAATCGGGCAGGGATTAAAAAAAGCAAACATCACAAAAGAAGAGTTTGATTTAATAAAACGGGAAATTTCTTTCTCAAATCCCGGTTCAGAAAAATTAATCCAATCCGGATTTGATTCGATCTAAGAAATTATTCTGCGGAATTGAATATTAGGTCACTTCGATACAATTTTCGCTGTCGGTTGCCGGCTGCATCTCTATACGCTTCGCTACCCGGGAATTGGTTTCATTCGGTCATCGATTAGGGAGGCTCATCCTCCCATCGATATGCAAGCGAGAACCTTGGTTCGGCAAGCCTGGTTGATGAGCCTGTGAACCACTCTATTCCGCTCAGTGACCGCATTTCTACAATCTCTATAAAAATTTATATTCGTTCTTTCTGCCTCATCCTATTTCTCTTCATTTCAAATCTTCAGGCTGAAGAAAAAAGCAAATTCATAGATTTTGTTTACATCGATGCAAACTCAGGCCAATCCAGTGGCGGGCACACCGGTCTGAAATTCGGAAATCTGATCTATCACTTTCAATACTATTTTGATGATCAGATATTCAGGATGGTTCGCGAGTCATGGGAAGAATTCCGGTTTGTTTACGGAGTAATAGACAACCGGAACATGGTAATCAGCCGGATATCGGTTTCTGACACAACGTATACGATGCTCCAGGACCGGATGAACCAGTTATACCTGGTTCAGAATAAGCAACTGGGGATCCGGGGTTCACTGGTGAATGACAAAACCCTCCTCGAAATATTTTTAGCGAAAGATAGTGGGATAAAACTAAAAGCAGCAGGATATTTCTCTGCCCAAAGGAAAAATGATCCGTATTTGATGGGAATAAATCGCAAAATTAATGAAAATTTCGGGAAGGGATATCTTGAAAAAAAACGCGACTCAGTCAATGTTCAAATCAGAAACTTTCCACTCGAATTGAAAGCAATTGATGAAAAAACTCTTGCTATATCAAGAACCGGATATCCTTTCCAGGAACAAACCTTTTCCGAAAAATATCTCAACCTGATCTATGAAAGGGAGGCCCTCAGCGCTATTATCAAAAATAAATCTTTGAAACCATTGAGTTATTTTTATGTTCAGCCGGATGAAAATCAGGAATTTGAACTGGATAGGGATAAAAGGACCAAGCTCGAAAATTTTGCAACCGAACTGGAATCGCAAATTACCGGCCTGGCTTCATTCAGGAGAAATGACTATGGATATCCGCTTCTTGTGGCCCTTGCAAGATATCTTTCCATACGAAAATCCCTGGAGGAAAACCGGCTGATATTTCTCGACTGTTTCGATGAACGGGATATGATAGTGACAAGAAAAGCTATCCGGACTACAGGCGCAGGAGAGCCATTAAAAAAAGAGTCCTATCTTTATTTTGAACTGATGCTCAAATCGGTTTTTGCAAAATCAGAATTCAACGAATTTAATTATAATCTTCTGGAAGATTCCGCCAATAGAAATGAGGAAATAAAAAAAGGCCTGGGTGGATTCACCCCAATCCGGACTACATACGACAGGCTGATACCGGTGAGGGAAGAAGACGTTGAGACCCCTTCTCCGGCTATAAGTGATGAAAAATTAAAAGAATTCCTCGCGATCGCTGCGAAAAATGAATCAACCTATTTGCGCAAGCTCCAGAAATTATATAACTATAACCTGATTACAAAAAACTGCACTAATGAAATATTCAATACACTGAATCTGTTCTTCAAACATGGAGAAAGTGAATCGAAATTCCGGCTCGGCGGTTACATTGACGGGAATAAATCCTTTGTCTTTATACCTTTCTATGCTTCATTTGATGTGAACAGAAAATACAATGTCCCGGAAATAAAAAAAGTTGATTCTTTCCGGATTGCGAAAGTCGCAGAGATGTATAAAAAAGAGAACAAACTCAGTGTTTTTCTTCGTGAATCAAACACAATTTCTTCAACTGTTTACAAATATAATCCGGATGATTCTTTTTTCGTATTTTTTACTGATGATACAATTTTATTGCGTCCGTTATACGGAATCATAAACCTGATCGCAGGCATCGGAGAGACATTTGCCGGAATTGTCTACCTGCCATTTGACCGTGGAGAAAAACTCCTGAAAGGAATACAGGGAATATTTTTCAGCATGCCTGAACTGGTTTTTTTTAATATACGAAAGGGGACTTTTACTCTTCTAAGCAGACAGAGCCTCGGCGAGGAATTCCTGCAGAAGGTTCTGGAAGAACTGAATTGAAAAACGTGAACGCCCTGATTTTTCTTTCCATTCCCTTTCTTTTCGTGTTTGCCGGTGCAACTTTTTTCAATCCCTGGTTTCTATTTTCTAATAAAATCTATTTGCAGACTATTTCAATTTCTTCGCTGCTATACACAGTTTTAATATTCGTATATTCTAAAAAATCAAGAATCATTCCTACCCGTGAATTATTTTCAGGAAATTACTACCTGGCAGCAATTTTGATAATTCCTGGAATATCATTTACCGGGATGCTTCTTTTTCCCGTGAACAATTTGAATCTCGGAGACGGAATTCTGCTTCTTGAAAACGTCTTCCTGGAAACAGGAATTTTTGGATACCAACTGACCCTCGACGAATTTTTAGAGGCAATTTCACATTCGTATCTGTATTCTCTGATCGGCGAGGGTTCTCCGGACCCAAGGGTCAGTTATAGAATCCTGAGCTGGGCGTCAGGATTTCTTTTCCTTGGAATCGTTATTCTATTTTCAAAGAAATACATGATCCGCCCTGTTCTGATCGGGCTGCTTCTAAGTTCAAATGGAATAATTCTTTTTCATGGTTACGTAGAGAATTATACAATTGTAACCCTGTTTCTTTTTCTCACAATGATCTATGGATACGAAACAATAAAGCGGGGAGAAACAGGGTTAGCGTATATTCTTGTGGCCGTATTTTTGGGATGCATAACAATTTATTCTCATCTTGTTTCAGGTTATATAATTTTCGCCCTGGCTTTTTATTGTTATGTCGTTTCTGAAAAAGGAAATTTCATCCGGAACACATTAATATCGTCAGCGATCGGGCTTGGTCTGGTCGCTTTATTTTTTATTTACTTTATTTTCCTGGCAGATGTCCGTGCAGATCTTTCCCAAACGCATATTGCCCATCCCCCATTTTATCCAATGAGGAGGATGTTTTCCCTGAATCATGTCTATGAAATCGGATCCTGTATTGGATTTTCCTGTTTCGTTCCATTCTGGATTTTATCTCACCAATTCACATTCGAAAGAAAAAGAATGGTATCCTTCCTGGCAAAACCGGAGAACCTTTTCGTCTGCCTCGTTTCCGCAGGATTTTTGATTCATGGGATCACATTCAATCCTCTCCTTGGATTTCCCTCAGATTGGGATATCATGAGTTTTTATTGGCTGCCAATCACTTTCCTTTCGGTTCTCGTTCTCCACGAATTTGGCACAGAAGTAAAACAATACTATCCGTTGATTATCTTCGGCCTGCTATTGTACACCGGAAACTTCATATCATTGAACAAAATAGATCCTGCGAAGGAAGAGAAACTAAAGAGCATCCTCGAAGTGACGCGACAATTCATTCATATGAATAGAAATGAAATCCGGGAAAGCCAGTCCGATCAAAAAAAATTCTACATGAAAACTTCTTATTTTTTGTATAAAACAAAAATGAATCTTCTTAATCTGGAACCCGGTACGGAACAAATTTCACTCGCAAAACTAAATTCAGCCCTGGAGAAAGAACTGAACAGTAACCGTATCGACCCGACAAAAGAATGGACGAAAGACTACCTTCAAAGGTTAACAGATTTCCACAGCCGGTATCTGACCCTTATCAGGAATAAATAATCATTCTCCGGAAAATTTGTTTCTGTCTTATTAACTCTCAACCCTTGAGAATTTGAAATTCAATTTCGCTCTCGAAACACTCTCAAAGTATTCTTTGTTAAAAATCAGTTTTCTCATATACTCATCCAAAGGTGCGATCATTTCACCATATTGCCAGGCATAAATCTCGCCTGTCCGCTCATTTATGATTCCATTGTTGTGAATGAGATGACTGAGATCCCTCAAATTGAATTTCCGGAAGGCTTCCAGAAGATTGCGGAATATTCCTTCCTTCTCAGGATCAACGAATTGAAATTTTTTCTGAAACAGCACTGCATCATGAAAATATTCCGGGATATTGAAGACTCCGTGTGCACCCATTTTCCCAGTGAGTTGCAGAATAAAATCTGTTATTTCATTCATTACACTAAGACCGGGATATTTCTGCCCTTCGAAAAGTTTTCGTTTTGAAGGCAGGGTTCCATAGTGAATGTTCTGGGTCAAAAGCCAGTCAATATATACCATTCTGAAATTCTCTCCGGACTTTTTATACGTAAAGTCCGAAGTCTTGAGCCGCATATGAACCAGAATCTCATCCTCTTTCGTTTTAATAAAGATCCTGTTATCCAGTTCGGAAAGAGGAGAAACTTCGAGTCTGTAATTCTTATATCCCCTGGATTCCAGAACCTTAAAAATCCCGGAAGCAATCAGCATTTCCATTATCTCGTCTTCTGAAAATCTGCCAAACGTCAGTTTCTCAAAACCGAGAGAGGAGTGCAGATCTTTCGACATGTCGACCGCATCAAAATTGATAAAATCAAGAAAATTTTCCTTCTTCTTCCCTTTATCACTATCAAAAAAAAAGGGGATCATCATGATTCTTTCACCAGGATTGCAGGTTTCGAATTTTCACCAAAAATACGCGCCGTGTTAAAATGAATAACGCACGTATCTTCGAAATTTTTGGCATATCCGCCAGCGGTAAGAATCACAGCCCTCGCACCAGTCTCTTCGATGAACTGCTTCACAAGAACATCCCGGGCTTGCAAACCAGAGAAACTCATTTTAATTTCGCCTAACGTATCACCTTCAAATGGGTCTGCGCCGGCAAGATAGTAAATAAGATCCGGTTTGAATTCCGCTTTAATTTTCCGTAGAGAATCTTCCAGAAGTCTGAGATATTCTTCGTCGCGACAACCCTCATGCAAAGATATATCCAGATCAGAAATTTCCTTTTTCGGGTATAAATTTCCCTGGTGCATTGAAAACGTAAACACATCCGGATCATCACGAAAAGTAAATGTGTTTCCATTTCCCTGGTGAACGTCCAGATCAATAAACAAAACTTTCCTGCCAGGGAATTTCTGCTGGTAATGTTTTGTTGCAATTGCCGCATCATTCAAATAGCAGAACCCTTCGGCGTGATCTGGAAAGGAATGATGAAAGCCTCCTCCGAGATTAAATACGAACCGGAAAGAAGAAGTTAGATCTGTCGCAAGAATTGTTCCGCCTGTTGAATACATGAAACTCTGAACGATGTCTGAATTCAATGGGAGCTCCGAATAACCTGTGGAAGCAGTTTTGTGAAGTGAAAACAGGTCTTCAATGTACTCATTTGTATGAACAAGGCGCAATGCTTCATGGGAGGCCTGCGGGGGTTTATAAAGCGGAATGTTTCTTAAAATAGGATCATTCTTGATCATAGAAAAAATACGGGAATATTTCGTTGCAGGAAAAACATGAGGCCCCAGATCAAGATTATACTCCGGGCGATAAACAAATGCACAGTCCCCG
>JAIOQL010000340.1 GCA_021413405.1 Leptospira sp. | reverse complement strand
GCCTCAATCCGGGAGCAGCAAATGTCAGAAGAACATTGGGTTTGAAATATGGGGCAGTTGTTCTTCTGTTGGATGCTTCGAAAGGTTCCCTTTCTGTTTTCATTTCCCGCTATTTTGACATTCCTGAGCATAATCTCATTTTTTGTGCGTTAGGCGGGATTCTTAGCATTGCCGGTCATATTCTTACACCATTCCTTGGTTTTAAGGGAGGGAAGGGTGTTGCAACAACTCTTGGTGTATTTCTTGTGATTTCTCCGATCCCGATGCTGATTTCAGCAGGATTTTTTCTGGTGGTTTACAAACTTTCCGGTTATGTTTCTCTCGGCTCCATTCTGGCCGCTTTTTTCTTACCGGTTAGCTATATTTTAATAAACCTTGGAAACGAATTTACAACTGATTTTTATTTCGTGGCAGGAATGATGGGACTCGTTTTTCTGTTGATTCTAATACGTCATACCTCCAATATCAAACGGATGATACAGGGAAAAGAACTTAAAATTAATTGAGAAACTATGTTTGAATCAATTGAGAAAGAGTCGGTTCTAACGGCAGACCAGAAAATTTTCATAATAGATAATTTTCTGGCAGTCCATCCGCTTGCTGAAATTCAGGATGTTTATAAATGGCTCTACTATGGGGAATTTGGCCATGAAGAACAGGTTGGTATTTTTGCAAAAGAAAAACGGCTCCCGGAACTTCAGCTTATACTTGATGATCTGAAATCAGAAATAATAGAGGAAAATATTCCGGAGAAAGTCTGGGATCCTGTCGGGTTCTCAATGCGATTTGTTATGGTCTATCTGACTGAGTATAACAGGAGAGAATGTCCGTTGAAAAGGTTAGTCAATCTGATAGAGAGGTCACCAGCTTTTAAGGGGAGCAGGATGCAGTTTAAACTGGATTGGGGATTGATTAAGGATCACCTGACGCAACCGGGGAAAAATTTTGAAAGACAGGATTTCTATAATTTTGAAGATAAAATTGGATTTTATCAGCTTCCTGAGGTGTCTTTCACGTTGCCATTTCTGGAAAATTATCCCGTAAAATACAGAATTGTACCACGAAAATTATTTTTTGATTATTTCCCGGAGTTTGATGACCTGCGCGACATAAAATTTATAAA
This sequence comes from Leptospira sp., assembly GCA_021413405.1. Taxonomy (GTDB): domain Bacteria; phylum Spirochaetota; class Leptospiria; order Leptospirales; family Leptospiraceae; genus JAIOQL01. The sequence goes on along the minus strand of JAIOQL010000340.1, from coordinate 1,549 downwards.
AAAAAGCTATTTTGAATGAATAACACTTTACTATTTTATTTTCCCGGAATATGATACTTGTGCAGTGTTTTAAATAAATAGAGGTGTACTTATATGATGTCAGAAATCAATTTAGCAGCAAAAAACAATCAGGCAAGTCATCAATTTTCAAGATCTGATTTTACAATTACCAAAATGCCTGACAGGTTGCATCCGCTAACCAATTTCAGGAACGAAGTGCGTTCTCCGGAATCATTGGCAAAAGTTGGAGCAAATTCCGATCCTGAAACTCTCAGAAGAGGCTATCTGATCGATCTGAATGCCTGAGAGAAAGCGTTGGATGCTATTCCGCGTCTTAGAAATTGGATTTCTTTTTTCAATGATTGGGTAAGCAGATTCTTTTTTTTGAATTCATCAATTTCCTTACTATGACGCAACAGGTAAATTTCTGTTTTCCGTATCATTTGCTTCAGGAATTTGATGTCTTTTAACCTTTCTTTAATTTCTTCAATAATCTCTTCTTCCGTTTTATCAGAATTTTCAAAATTGTTTATAAATTTTCGGATTGAATCAAGTTCGGAAATAAACATTTCTGCGAATTTAGTTTCTTTTTGATCGGTGACCTGCGACTCCCCCCGATCGCTATATTTTTTCCAAGCAGGATGATCTTTCCATTGGTAGGAATGAGGAGGAATTTCCTGAAATATCTTTTCCGCTTCTGCAGAATTTATATTCCTGATATTATCAAGAAATGCACCTTTTTCATTTATATTGTAAACGGAGAATGGTACATTTTTGGCAGATTCTTCAAACCAATGCCGATACAAATCCAGAACATAATCTGTTAAAACGGTCTTCCCGTCGCAGGATTTAACAAATTTAGTTTCACGCATACGAACAACAGTTTCGTTTATTCTTTCAAGGCTTTCCCTGCGATTTATCTTAGTCAGCCATTTTTCATTATGATGAGTTCCGGTAGAATGAATTTCTCTCCCTGTGTATGCAAGATCCTGTCCGACGAGAAATATGGGTGCAAATCCGAGATTTCGGACAAGGTCGAATGCAGTAGTTGCAACACTTCCTCCTGATTGAACATAACCAATTTCTCCCAGCAATAATTCTGCTGTTTCTCCACCCGCAGTAATTTCCCTGTATGGAGTTCCTGTTGCATCTACCTGGAATTTTGCAGTGATGCTATGAATCACAGAGAGAGGTTTTACAGAACGAAGGAGAGGAGGGGATGAAACCATATCTGCAAATAATGGGATTTCAGAAATATCTTCTCCCATAAAATGAAAAAAAGAATGGGTCTGTGCATCGAGAGTAATCACCCCATCCGGTATAATTCCAAATTTCAGCAAAACCTTGAGTGAAGTATCGCAGGAGAGCACAAAAACTTTATCTCTTATTTTTTGAATCAGGCTACAATGATGACGCAAACTTGGTCCTGCGGAGACTAAAAGAGCAGGAACATCGGAAAATTTTTTTTCCAGGGATTTTATCCGGAATCGCGGGTGTTCCTGATCATAAAAGTTGCAGGTGTTAGATAACGTATTTTTTACCCATATCC
>JAIOQL010000339.1 GCA_021413405.1 Leptospira sp. | reverse complement strand
CTTTTTTTGAAACAATTCCGGCTATCGGCTCTTTTTCCAGAAGCCAACTGGCAGAATTTACCGCGAGACCCGGATTTGCATTGTAAGTGAAGTATTGATCGGTCAACCAGGAAGTTCCTGAATAGATTACGATTCTTGCGGCATCCTCCGGCTTTTGCTCATTTTTCAGCGCAGATTGCTTTGGATCAGAAGGTTTTTTCTTCTCGATAGAAAGGGTTATTCCGAGAATCAGGTTTGCTTTGGATTCTTTGTTATCCATTTTACCGTTATTATTCAGATCTTTGAATGTTTCCTGGCCGGATTCAAGAAATGTTTTTCTTTCGAATAATCTTTCTTTTGTCACGGCCGGATTCATCTCAAAATACCCCGAATAGGGAAAGACTACCCCGGTGCTTTTTTTCTCAAGTGATTCTTCGATCGGGTGTTTCTGAAAATTTTTCGTTACGATGATTCCGGGTCTTGAGTCAAATTGGGATAACGCATCTTTTTTGAAGATAACATCTGATTTTTCGAGTAGCCATGTAAAATCCTCAGTCCCTCTCGGATCAATTGTAATCAGAAGCTTTCCGTTCTTTTCTGTAATATATTTCATCAGAATTTCTCTTGTTTCTTTTGAAAGCGGAATTGTCGGACCAATGACGGCTATCGCATTTGCGTCATTTGGAATTGCATTCGGCCAATTCTGCTCGACTCCAAGCGGATTTGCTTTAAAATTTACGAAGTTGAGTCCGGCCACGAGTTTGTTCAACTGCTCATTCGGAACATTGGTGAATCCAGGTCCAAAGCGCTCCCCGTTCAATGTTGTGAAATAAATATTTTTCTCTTCCGAAGAAACAGTCAGGACCGCCTGAACAATTTTTCTTTCCATATCTTCAAGATCAGTCTGTTCCTGCACGCTGACCCTTTGTTCTGCATATGGATTTTTGCCTGTCGCGTTTTCTTTGAGGGACCGGATGAGAATTGTTCCATTGGAAACCTGGCCAAAATCTCCGAGCAGATCTGTTTCAACATCCGCATTGATGAATTTTACTGAGAAATTAGAATTTATTGATTTCAGTTGATCAAGGATTATTTCTATTTCCGGACGTATCAAAGTCAAAGCGAGAGTGTTTCCCGGGCCGGATGCTTCAAGAGGCCTTGGATAGAAAGCAACTACCTGTACTTCCTTTTTTACTTTCTTTAGAATCGAACGGGATATTGACGAAAAGGAAAATTTCCCTGCGGAACTCAAATCAAAATTATAGTTTCGTTTGACTGCTATATAATTTATTGCAATCAGCAATGGGAGTATGATCAGCAGATTCTGAAAAGAGCTTTGCAGTAAATTGTATTTCTCCGTTCCGATGCCCTGTGCTGCCATTGACTTGCCGGAAATATCGAGCAGCACAGTGTAGAGAAGGAAAGCGAATGATAGAATTACAATCAGTACGAGAA
>JAIOQL010000338.1 GCA_021413405.1 Leptospira sp. | reverse complement strand
TGGCTCAAATATTCAGTTTTCTGTTAATCCCAAAAATGGTGATTTCAGAGTCATTGAAATGAATCCGCGGGTTTCGCGTTCATCTGCACTTGCATCAAAAGCAACCGGTTTCCCTATTGCAAAAATTGCAGCAAAACTCGCCGTCGGATATACGCTTGATGAAGTTTTGAATGATATTACCAGAATCACTCCCGCTTCTTTTGAACCGACTATCGATTATACTGTTGTTAAAATTCCACGTTGGGATTTTGAAAAATTCAAAGCTGTAAAACCACGTTTGGGAATTCAAATGCAATCCGTTGGTGAAGCCATGGCATTTGGAAGAACGTTTAAAGAAGCACTTCAAAAAGCAATTCGTTCTTTGGAAACTGGAAGAATGGGATTGGGCGCAGATGGAAAAGATAAATTTGATGTTTCTCAGATGAATGCTCAGGAAAGAGAAATTTTTAAATCAACTTTGAAGGAAAATTTATCAGTTCCAAATCCTGATAGGTTATTTTTTGTGAGATATGCATTTCAAATGGGTTTTACCATTGAAGAAATTTTCAGAATCACCGGTATTGATCCGTGGTTTTTGGACAACATCAAACAGATCATCGAACTGGAAGAAGAAATTAAAACATTTAGTTTGTAGGTGTTGGGATTAAAGTCCCTCGCCCTTTGGGAGAGGGATTTGGGGTGAGGGTTTTGTCATTCTGAGAGAAGCGAAGATTCTCACTTTGCTTCAACTAATCCGAAATACGATGAGCGGGGAGATTCTTCGCTTCTCTCAGAATGACACAAGTTCACTTCTTAAATACAGGAACAATTTTAAAGTATTGTTGTATTTACCTAAAAACCCAATAACCTAAAACCCTAGCAAGGAACAACCCATGAAAATAAAATTAGTCGTCCTTTTTTCTTTTATAAGCTCATTTGCAATTGCTCAATCAGTAAGTACATCCGATCAGAGAAAATCTGTTTCCGTTACCATTTACAATATGGGAATGGGATTGGTTCGTGAAAACAGAACCGTTTCGCTTCCAAAAGGAATTTCTTTATTTCGTTATGTAGATGTTGCAGATCAGATTATTCCCCAAAGTGTCCGTGTTGAAGCAAAATCAGGAAAGCTCACAGTTTT
>JAIOQL010000219.1 GCA_021413405.1 Leptospira sp. | reverse complement strand
CGGTTGGATGCAAAAAAAAAGAAAAACTCAAAATAACCGGATCTGAAACGATGCATTCCATGATGGGAATTATCGGAACGGAATACATGAAAAAAAGCAGGAAAATTTCGGTAGAAGTCAAAGGGGGAGGATCAGCCGAAGGAATCGAAGAACTTGTAAAAGGAGAAACAAATATTGCTGTATCTTCCCGCGGGCTTATTGACAAAGAACTCCTTGATCTTGAAAAACAGGGAAAAATTGAACAGATAGTAATCGCTTATGATGGGACTGCGATTATTACTCACCCTAATAATAGTGTGCAACAGATTACTCTGGATTCTGCTTCAGATATTTTCTCTGGTAAAATCACAAACTGGAAAGATCTGGGCGGTGACGACATGCCTATTCAGGTTTTGATCCGTAATGATAAATCCGGAACTGCTTTTTATTTCCGGGAGCATATTCTCAGAAAAAAGGATCTTGGTGAAGAAGAATATCGGAAAAATAGATTCAATGAATTTACAAAGAATGCAAAAATAATGCAAACCAATGAGGAGATGGGAAATTTCATTTCAGGCAATAAAGGCTCGGTCGGATATATGGGAATGGGCAGTGCGGAAGTGGATGCAAAAAACAAAGTAAAACCATTGAAATATTCGAGGACAGGAAAGGAGGAAGCGGTTGTTGCCAGTATTGAAAATGTTTATAACCGGAAATATAAATTGGCAAGGCCATTATATCTGATCTATATCACAAACTCAGGAAACAAAATTGATGAATTCGTAAGTTTTGTAACAGGCGAAGAAGGACAGGCAGTTATCCGTAAAAGCGGATATCTCAGATCTGCGTTGCCGGAAGTAGAGGTGAAAGGTTTTCCGGAAAAGAAATAATTTTTAATCACAGCCGGGATTAAATTGGTGTAATTTGAATTACTTGGCTTTGTTTCATAAATCATCAGAGGGTTCAAAGTTGTGTACATGATTTGCCAGCGATCCTCAAATAAGAAGCATCGAGAATCAGGCTAATGCAAACTGTAGAATAGAAAAACCGGTTATTTCCTGGTTTTGTAACGGATTTTTCGTGATACACAAACCGGAATGACATATTTGAGATGTATGCTTGACGCAACATTCGCTACGGTTGGGGGAACTCCACCTTCATACCATCTTTCCCGCAAAAACACTGGCCAATCGGAAATATCGAACATCAATAGCATTGCAAACAAAGCGGTCTTTGATAATCCAAGATAATCTGCCAGCAACCCGAATTCTATCCAATCAGAGTTGATCGGTCTGAAATTTTTCCGGATTAGCTCATTATCCTTTGCCTGATATGAAATTTTAGTTTTCTTCCGTTCACCAAAAACTCCAGCCCTAATTAAAGGAGCGTATCTCCTTAATAAAAAATGAAAATACATTTCTCTTCCAATAACTCCGGTTTTCAATAGATAATCCTCCTTAAACCTATCGGGAACAAGAAGCGTTGATTGAGTTCTCTCCTGAAATGTTGTTTCTATCATAAAGATTTTCCTTTCTTGGTTTCTATTGAACGCATTTTTATCGGCTCCTGTAGTAACAGATAAAATCCAATGCATCTATATTATCAGGTAAAAAAGTTTGCGCTGAGATCGCCTTTATTTAAAAAAATTTACTAAATCTAGAATATTTTTGCCAAATCTATTTCGCTCGGAGATTTACCGGGATTTTGAATTATTTGGAACATGACTGAATTGAATCGTTCCGAAAAATAAAGAGTCCCAAAAACTGAGAGAATTTTTTCAAAAATGATTGAATTGTGCAATAGCGATTGCGGGAGAAACTACGGTATTATATTTCATCAACATCAACGGTTACTTTGAGACTATGTTTTCCACCCCCATATATGATTCCCTTCAAAGGAGTCACGTCACTATAATCCCGTCCCCACGCAACCGTAATGTGTCTATCCATTGGGAACATATCGTTCGTCGGATCGAAATCGACCCAGCCCATTCCGGGACAATAGACGCTTACCCACGCATGTGAAGCGTCTGCGCCTTTCAGTTTTTCTACGCCCGGCAATGGAATAGTTTCAATATAACCACTCACATATCTCGCAGAGTATCCCATTGATCGCAGACAAGCAATCGCGAAATGCGCAAAATCCTGACAAACCCCACGTTTCAATCTGAAAAATTTTTCAACCGGAGTATTTACGTTAGTCGCTTTTGCATCAAATTGAAACTCTGATTTCATAAAACCCATAAGATTTTTTATCCCAATCAGAAATGGCTCATTGCTTTTGAATGCCGGAAACGCAAAACTCCGGAATATTTTCCTGAGGGGAACACGTGGTGATTCTCCTTTATAAAAAAAGATATCCATTGGTTCCCGGAAATCTTTCAGTAATTTCCGCATTTCCCTTGCCGGCAGGGATTCCTCCAGTTTAATTTCACTTCGTGGCGAAAGAATTGCTTCGAACTCCGAATCAACTTCAAGAGTCTTATGCTCGGAATGAACAGTGAAATAGGAAGAAATGTTCCCGAAATTCTCATCAGAATATTCGTGATATGCGGAGGGAGAAGGTGTTATCCGTATTGAATGACGCGTCACTTCCTGAATTTCAGAATTTCTGGGCACCATCTGCAAAAGGTTATGGCAGGAACTCACATTTTTTTCATATTCATAAACTGTTTTATGCTGTACTTTGTATTTTTTCATATCAACTGCCTTGTCCTGTCCTCGAAATCAAAGTATGTCCGGCCCATATTTTCCGATAATGTCCGGATCAATGCCAGGATTTCTGAAGGAATCCTGGCAAATCCCGCTGAATCGATTTCATTCAGTACTTTATCCGACATTGCCTCGAATATCCTTGAGCGTGATAGACAGTCGAGAGTGATTTTTCGTGTTTCATTATACATTTCATTTTCTGATGGAAGATGTGCCAGATGATTCTGAATATTCAACAATTGAGAAATCACTGAACGCGGATTAGTTTCGTCCTGTAAAAACAAACCTAAAAGAGAAATCGAGGTCCAATCCATATGATAATTTAGTCCTGGGGTTATGAAGCTTTCTTCTATGTCCAGAAGCAATTGCCAGAGGTACCTCTGATTTTCATTGCTATTCAGTGTGTGCTCAAGAAGCGTGAGAGTATTTGTTGCCTTCTCAATACTGACTCCAATGTCCCAGAATCTCCAGCCAATCCCTTTGTTCAGATTTTCCTGGCAGAGTCCGCGCAATGCCGAAAACCCAATCATGAGTCTTCCGAGTCTTTCAATAATCATTGCAGGATTTTCTCCGATCCATGAAACTTCGAGATCAAAACTATTTATAACATGCCAGATATCATCCGACAGCAAATTTCTTATATTTCTTGCAGAGTAGATCATTGACTTGAGATTAAAAATAAAACTGCCCGGCCGCAACGAATCTCTGAACAAATAAGTCACAAGAATGTTTATCGATTCCGCATGACGAATGTTTTCGATAATGAAATTTTCAGGGAGAGCACCAGTCTGGATTCGAAGTATCTCCAGCATAGTTTTCTCGTTAAGAGAGTCTGCTTCTTCCGGACTCACAATGTGAGCGAATATTTTTCGTAGCAACCGGACATTGTTTTCACAACGCTTTGAATAACGTCCGAACCAGAACAGATTGTCTGCAATTCTGCCGGATACCGGTTCGCCTTTCAGGAAGACGGGA
>JAIOQL010000218.1 GCA_021413405.1 Leptospira sp. | reverse complement strand
AAGATTGAAAAAAAAATCCAAATGCCGTCTTATATACTATAGAAGCCATAAATGAGCGCAGAAGAAAAAGCACAGCTACCGGATCTGCTTCCGGGTGTCCAAATAAACCCCCAGAGGGCTTTAAATCTGGACGTATCGCCTGACGCCCTCACCGCTGAGATTACTATAAACCCGGCACGATTATATGGTCATCCACTTTCCATGACCGATGTTTATGAATTTCTGGAAAAGTCAGGGATTGCTGTAGATAAGGCCAACTGGGAACTTGTCCGCACCTATCTTGAAGAACTGACCAAGAATATCAAAAATATCATGGTGAATCCTCAAAGGATCCGGTTTGAGATTGCAAAGGGGACCCCGGCTCTTCCGGGGGAGGATGGATGGCTGAAATTTTACCATCCACGTGCAAGACGGGTTGTGATCCGGGAAGACGGAAGCGCTGATTTCAGGAACATTGACCGTTATATTCATATAAAGAAGGATGAAAAAGTTGCAACGTTGTTTGAAGGCATTCCCGGAACACAAGGTCTCAATGTTTTTGGAAAACCGATTTATCCGCCCCTCATAGAGCGTCCGAAGCTTACTGTTGGAAATAATATCATTATAAAAAAAGAACAACAGGCTGATAACCCCCAGCATGTTTACCTTGAGCACTATTCTTCATGCGATGGAGTGATTTATCTCACAGACAATTCAGTAACAGTTGCATCAGAATTGCAGATAAATTCAGACGTTGGCCTTTCAACAGGAAATGTTAATTATGACGGAACTGTTAAGGTCAAGGGGACAATTGAAGAAGGTTCAAAAATCAATTGTTCAGGAAGTCTAATAGTCGGCGGAAATATAGAGTCTGATGATATTTCAGTGAAAGGTGACATTGAAGCGAAAGGCGGGATCAAACCGAAGGGCAAGGGAGCGATCAGGGTAGGCGGAGCGATCAGGGCAAAATTTATCGAGAATGCATTTATCGAGGTGAGTGGTGACCTGATCATTGAGGGATCCATTCTCCAATCAAAAATTCTATGCCTTGGAAGTGTTTTTCTTACAGGCCCAACAGGAAATATAATCACTTCTGAGGTCATTGCTTATGGAGGGATCTCCGTTATGAATCTTGGGTCTACTGCTGAACTCGAAGCCAGTGTAGAACTGGGGTTTCATTTTAAAAATGATCGCAATTACAATGAAGGCGCAGAAAAACTCAGGGAGATGGATAAGGAAATTGATACTCTGCAACCAAAGATTCAGCAAATCAAACGGGCTGTGATGGCTGCGCGTGGAAAACTTGATGATGAGAAAAAAAAGAAATTCAAATTTTTCTTTGATAGCTACCAGAAAAAAGTAAATGATAGAAAAACTTTTTTTGATGAGATGGAGAACCTGAAAGTCCAGCGGTACAATCCCGAAAACGTTGCACTTGTTGTCCGCGGTGGAGCTTTTCCGCCTTCGGTTATCCGGTATCGGAGACATGTTGAAAAAATCACAGTTTTTCAATCCAAGTTCATGATTGTTTTTCATCCGGGTCAGGAAAAAGTTGTGAAGACTGCCTGGACTGATAAAAGAACCGGAGACGAAAGACGGAAATCGGAACCGGTAAACAGTCCCATCGACAGGCGATCTATTGCCGAACGCAGAGCAGATGGCGAAGATATATAGCTCTATTACTCCATCATTAGCCTAACATTCTCTTCATTCACCGGACTAATAATCCCTTTCTCTGTTACAATTGCGGAAATATTTTTTGCCGGGGTCACATCAAAACCGGGATTCAAAGCCTTTGCACCAATGGGAGATAAAACTCCTTCCGGGATATAATATTTTCCTTCTGAATCTTTCAGAAATGAATTCCGGGTAAGCTCTTCCTCTGGTCTCATTTCAATTGTGATTTCCTCACCGGTCCGGATGGTAAAATCAAAACTCACTTTTGTTGCTGCAACGTAAAAAGGAACAGAATGCTCTTTTGCTATAATGGACAGAGAATAGGTTCCGATTTTATTAGCCGTGTCACCGTTAGGCGCTATCCGGTCTGCACCTACAATTACAGCGTCAATTTTTCTGGAATGGCAAAGCCAACCGGCCATACTGTCAGCAATAATATAGCAATCGATCCCTTCCTGCATGAGTTCCCATGATGTCAGTCTCGATCCCTGGTGGTAGGGTCTGGTTTCTCCTGCATAGACTGTCAGTTTGAAACCGGAGTCCCGGAGAGTTCGTAATATTCCGATTGCAGTTCCATGTCCGGCCGTCGCAAGTGCGCCCGTGTTGCAATGTGTAAGTATGGAGAGCTCTTTTTTTTCCGTGAATAGTTTGAGTGCGTTATGCGCGATGGCGAGATTGTCACTCAGGTCTTTTTTAAATAATTCGTCAGCCTCATCTTCGGCGATTTCAATTAAATGTAAATTCGTGAGGGAAGCGTAGTCAAAAAAATTTAAAAATAATTTTTCAAGTGCGAGCCTGAGATTTACTGCTGTGGGCCTGGATTCCAGAAGAAGATTCCGTTTTTCTGTCAGTTCCATGAATGAAGGTTTCCGGGACTGACTTTTCAGATAAAGAACCATTCCGTATAATCCCGCCATGGCAATTGCGGGAGCTCCGCGGACAATCATTTGCCTGATGGCTAAGATTGTTTCTTCGAGAGATCTTACTTCAATAAATTCCTTTGATCCTGGAAGTTTTCTCTGATCAAGCAATGTCATTGAATTTTTTTTCCAGATGATTGATTGGAAAGATAAGTGCGTCATTGATATTGAATTAGCTAGCGGGTTTTACCCCAAAAAGATCAAGCGAAAAGATGTTGGGGTTATTAAAGGGCATCCGGGTATTCTAAGTGTAAAAAATTGCAATAAATCATGTGAATAATCCACGGGCCATAAAAATATTTGATTTCGAATTTTCTGAAACGGAAATTGAAGAAAAACTTGCTATCGGCGAATTCGATAGCTGAGTTTCCGGAAAACTCGTGGCGGAAAGGCGTATTTAATGTGCGTAATGGCCACAACATTTGCGATTGCCGGGGGAACTCCACCTTCATACCAATTTTCACGAAGAATGGCAGGCCAATCGGATATATCCAGTTTTAAAAACATCGTAAACAGATCTGTTCTTGACACGCCGAGATAATCCGCGAGCATCCCGAATTCTATCCAATCCGGATTAAACGGTCTGAAATTCTTCCGGATCAGGTTGTTGCCTTTCTCCTGAAAACAGGTTTTAACTTTCTTCCTTTGACCGAAAACTCCTGCCATTACCAATGGGGCATATCTTTTTAGTAAAAAATGAAAATACATTTCTCTTCCTGACGAATCCGTTTTACTAATAAAATCGCCAATGAACCGTTCGGGAATCAATAGTGTGGACTGAGTCCTCTCCATCAGAATTGGTTCTATCATCTCACATCCTCTCAAAAATATTATTTTCGATCTGATTCCCCTATTTCTCCCATGGAGGAACCTGTTCTATAGTAACAGGTAAAATAAGTTCACTTGGGACCTGGTTTTTATAAAAAAAGTGTTTTTTATCTAGAATTTTCCAAAACCAATCACCCTTTTCATAATTCTACTTTCATTCAGGATAGAAAAAACAGAGTTTCTGTTCGGGAGTCACTATAATTGGTTTCGATTCCAGCCTAAGCAGCGGTTTCACACGAAATAACTTTTTCCTTGATAGTATAATTCAAAGCGGCGAAACTGTTTCTCTGGACTTCATAAATGAACGGGCAAATAGACTATTTCGGAGATTATGCACTGCTCGAGCTTTTGGCGGAATCACACCGGTCTGTCGTTTTTCGGGCGGCTAAAAAAGAAAGTCACAGCACCGTTATTCTTAAAATTCTTAAGCGGGAATTTTCATCAGCCTTGGATCTTGCGAGGGTCAAACAGGAAACAAAAATTGTCCAGGGTCTGTTATCACCAGGCATCATCAGGAACCTGGGAATAGTCCAGAATGAAAATTCTATTGCACTTATCCTTGAGGACACCGGCGGAATATCTCTCAAAGAATTTCTATCCGGAAAGCCATTGCGTTACGGGGAATTTCTTCCTGTCGCAATCAGTCTTTCTGAAACGTTAGCCGCCATTCACAGTCAGAATATTATTCACAGGGATATCAAGCCCCAGAATATCATTGTGAATCAATCAAACGGCACAATAACTTCTGCGAAAATAACCGATTTCGGAATTTCGACAATATTGAATGAGGAAATCAGAGAAATCTATAATCCGAAAACTATAGAAGGCACGCTTCCATATATTTCCCCCGAACAGACTGGAAGGATGAACCTGTCAGTGGATTACAGAACAGATCTTTATTCTTTGGGCGTCACCTTTTATGAAATTCTTTCCGGAAAATTCCCGTTCTCTTCGGACGATCCTCTAACTCTCATCCATGCGCATATTGCAAAGGAACCTGTATTATTGCATGAATTGGACAAATCAATTCCGGTATCAATCTCCGGCATTGTTCAAAAACTTTTATCAAAGTCTCCCGAGGACCGGTATCAGAGTGCATATGGGTTGAAAAACGAACTGGAATATGTTCGTGATCAACTGAAAGAGAAGGGAAACGTTTCTGTTTTTACGCCGGGCTTTCTTGATATATCAGACAGGTTTGTGATGCCCCAGAAAATTTTCGGGAGAGAAAAAGAAATCAGCGAACTGATGGAATGCTATTCCCGGGTTACAGAAGGACAAACGAGGATAATGCTTGTTTCCGGAGTGCCTGGGATCGGAAAATCCAGAGTAGTAAATGAAATCCACAAACCAATTGTAAAATCACGTGGATATTTCATTTCGGGAAAATATGACCAGCTCAGAAAGGATGTCCCGTTCAGTTCAATTCTACAGGCATTCCAGGGTTTGATCCGCCAGATTTTATCTGAAAGTGAAGAAAGAATAGAACATTGGAAAAGCAGCATTTATAATGCAGTTGGTTCTAACGCCCAAATTATTATCCAGGTAATTCCAGAAGTAGAAATCATAATAGGGAAACAGCCTCCTGTTCCCGAATTGAGTCCTGAGGAATCTCAAAACAGGTTCAATTATTGTTTTGTAAATTTTCTGAAAGTCTTTTCGCAAAATTATGCTCCGCTAACGCTTTTTCTGGACGATATGCAATGGGCTGATCAGCCGAGCCTGAACCTGCTTAGAACAATTCTTTCCGATAGGACTCTTAATCATTTTTTTCTCATTTTCTCCTATCGTGATAGTGAAATGAAAAACTCTCATCCGTTCATGATATTGGTTGAAGAACTGAAAAAACAAAATAGAAAAATCAATCATATTCATCTCGACTCATTGAATTCTGAACAGGTCAAGGAGTTCATTGAAAATCTGACAGGGAAGCAAACAAAACATATATATGAAATATGAAACATAGTTTATGAAAAAACGAGGGGAAATCCTTTCTTCCTGAATCAGTTTATCAAATCAATGTATGATGAAAAACTCGTAAGCTTTGTTCCGGGGAGCGGCTGGGAATGGGACTTTGCGGGAATGCAATCGAAAGCAGTTACTGAAAATGTTGTTGATCTGATGGCCGAAAAAATTTCGCGTCTATCCCATCCGGCCCAGGAATTATTGAAATTGTGTTCCTGCATTGGAAACCGGTTCAGTCTTGAACAACTGGTTTCTGTTTACAGGAAGTCATACGAAGACACTCTTGATATATTGAGCGAGGCGATGATGGAGGGCCTCATTTTTTTCTCTGAGCTTAACCGGATGGCCGGAAAAAAAGCTCTGGTTTCAGCCGCCTATGAGCCTGCCTATCACTATCTCAAATCCGGAATAGAACTTCTGTCGGGAAAAGAATCCTGGATCAGTGACTATTCTCTTACATACTCCCTTTACGTTTCCTGTGCAGAGGCCGCCTATCTTTGCCTGAAATACGAGGAGATGGAAGATCTGTCTGCCATTGTACTGGCAAATTCCAGATCGATCGGAGATAAGATACGGATCTACGAGGTTAAAGTAAAAACGCTTATTGCCAAATACGATCTGAAGGGCGCTGTATCAACCGGACTTTCAATACTCCGCGAATTGAATGTGAAATTTCCAAAGAAACCTGGTGCGATTCACGCTCTTCTTGCATTGATTAAGGTTAGAGTTCGGATGCTTTTTAAAGCGGACAATCTGGTTGATATCCCTGTCATTGATGACCCGGAAACTCTGGCTGCCATCAGAATCATTTCCAGTATAAATTCAGCTGCCTACTGGGCAGAACCGCAGCTTTTACCACTGTTGATTCTAAAAGTTGTAAATCTTTCATTGAAAAAAGGGAACACTTCCTATTCACCCTACAATTATGCCGGGTTAGGATTGATTCTTTCTTCTCTGGGATTTTTTCGTTTAGCTGATCAGGTCGGAAAAGCCGGAATCACTCTTGTCGAAAAGTTGAATGCTCCGGATCAGATGCCGCGAACTCATTTCGTCTACAATACATTTATCCGTCCATGGCTCTCACATCTTCGCACAACGCTTTTTCCTCTCTCAGAAGCCTATACCAATTCTCTGCACATAGGTGATATAGAATTTGCATCCCATTCCGCACTGGTCTATAGTTACTATTCGTTCCTGGCCGGGGTTGACCTGGAAGAAGCATATAAAGAAACCGAAAAATATTCGGATGCTGCTTCTGAATTAAAACAGGAAACTGATCTGAGTGTTCTAAGTATCTACAGGCAGGTGATACTTATCCTGACAGGAAGGGAATCTTTTGCAGGAATAATCAAAGGTTCTGTATTTGATGAAAATAAAATGCTTCCGGTCTATCTTGAGAAAAATGACAGGACGAGTCTCTTTCATTTGTATCTGAATGAACTGACACTGAATTTCTTTTTCGGGAATTTCGAAAATGCTGTCGCATATGGGGATAAAAACCGGGAAACAGAAGATGGAGGAGTGAGTGTTTTTGCACTCGAGGTTTTTTATTTCTATGATTCATTGGCAAGAATTGCGTTCATGCGGGAAAACCGGATTTCGAAACGGGCAAAATCAAAGCAGTATTCCCTGATCAATAAAAACCTGAAAAAAATCAGATATTGCGCGAAATTTGCCCCGATGAACTATCTTCATAAAGCGCAACTGATTGAAGCTGAAATTGCAGCAGCCTCCGGGAATGTCAAGAGTGCAATATTTCTATATGACAAAGCAATTCGTGGTGCCAGGGAAAATCTTTTTATTCAGGATGAGGCCCTGTCTTTTGACCTCGCTGGAAATTTTTATCTCAATCTCAACCTGAGGGAAAATGCAAGAGCCTATCTTTCGCAGGCCAGAGTCTGCTATAATAAATGGGGAGCCAGTGCCCTTTTGCAAAGGTTTGATGTTGTCCATTCCGGTATTCTTCCGAGACACGAACGTTTTGATCAAAGAGAAACAATCCATTCTGATTCAGGAAATTCCCAGACATTCGGTTCTGCCGGGCTGGATTTTTCCACCATTCTGAAATTTTCACATGTTCTTTCCAGTGAAATTGATCTGAATATTCTTCTGGATCGCATACTCACTATGTCTATGGAGAATGCTGGCGCACAAAAGGGACTTCTGATTCTCGAAACAAAAGGAAAACTTTTCATAGAAGCATCCGGCCGGTCGGGAAGCAAAATTCAGGTCATGGAATCTATTCCGCTGGAGGGCTCAAACCAGGCGCCGATTTCGATAGTCAACTATGTCTGGAAGACAACTGAAAACCTGGTTTTGCCGGATGCCGGAAAAACAGGAATGTTTACAAATGACGCTTACATAATAGGAAATTCTGTGAAGTCTGTGATCTGCTCTCCCATTATATATAAGAGGAGATTGTCAGGAATTCTCTACCTGGAGAACAACCTGACTGCGAATGCATTCAATCCGGAAAGAATAGAGTTGCTCTCTGTGCTTTCCTCCCAGGCTGCAATATCGATCGATAACGCACGATTGATTTCGCAAAGGGCTGATTCTGCAAGATTTGAAAAGGAAATGGAAATCACGGCAGGGATACAAATGTCGCTCATCCCATCTAATCCAAAAAGCAAAGGATATGAAATTTCAGCATATATGAATCCTGCCGAATCCGTAGGCGGCGACTACTATGATCTTGTGAACGGAAATGAAAAGGACTAGCTTGTCATCGGTGATGTTTCCGGGCATGGAATCCTATCGGGTCTCATTATGATGATGGTTCAGACTTCAATTCATCTCTTACTTTCAAAGAAGGAAACTTTTTCTCCTGCGGGAATGCTCAAAATTCTCATAGAAGGGATAGAAGAGAATATCCGGAAGATAACCAGGCATCAGTACAAATATATGACCATCACTATTTTGAGCTATGATGAGAAAGGCGAATTTACATTTGCAGGACAACACCAGGATCTTCTCATCTATAGATCTCAGTCCGGCAAAATCGAAAGGATTGAAACGGAGGGGATCTGGATCGGTCTTGGCAATCTTGCCGAAGATAAGGACAAGCTCATCCAGAACAAAATATTCAGGATGGAACAAAACGATATTCTGCTCCTCTACACAGACGGGATAACAGAAGGAATCGATGAAAATGGAAAAGAATTCGGTGTGGAAGGGCTTGCGGAAATTTTGCGGGAGAATGGGACTAAAACTCCTGCAGAAATCAGAAATTCCATCAATTCAACTATGAAAAAATTCAAAACTACTGACGATATCAGTTTCCTTATCATGAAAAAATCAGTTTAAAAACCGGAAGACACTTGAGCATTTCCGGAAAAAAAAACTGGTAAAATAAAAAAAACTGGCCTGGTTTTTTTGTCTGTAAATCTAAAGCGTGGCAATTCTTTTCACGATAGATATATTGTGATTGATAAACGTGGTAGTGCTTCTTG
The DNA here is from genome assembly GCA_021413405.1 of Leptospira sp. Classification (GTDB taxonomy): domain Bacteria; phylum Spirochaetota; class Leptospiria; order Leptospirales; family Leptospiraceae; genus JAIOQL01. The sequence goes on along the minus strand of JAIOQL010000218.1, from coordinate 1,122 downwards.
CATAAGCATTACCGCAAACACTCTGGGGCATTTCGGAGCAATCTGGAATGCTCGGTTTTTGCCTCTTGACTAAATAACCCTTTTCAAACATCTAACAATAATGGCAAAGAGAAAATCACAGACCCTCCCGACTCTGTTCGGATTTTCAATTTTTCATCCAATGAATCTGATCCTGATCCTCAACTGTATCATTTACCTGGTACAGGTTTTTGGAACAGAGCACAAAGGTGCCGATGGCCCGGCTGTTCCAGATTTAAACGATATTCTAATCTTCAAATTCGGACTGGTTCCTGACCTTTTTTTTCAGGGAAACTATTGGCAGTTGTTTACCTATGGTTTTCTCCATTCGACTGAGAGCATTTTTCCATTTCACATATTTATGAACATGTATGTCTTCTTCACAGTCGGTGGGGCATTAATCCCGATACTAGGGAAAACAAAATTTGCGTTGCTTTATATTTTTTCCCTGATTGGAGGCGGAATTTTCATACTGCTTGTTTCCGCACTCGGTCCGATTATTCCGGATTTTCCGGGAAATATTATTCCATCGGGATCCATTCCTACTATTGGAGCAAGTGGTGCGGTTTTCGGGATGGTCGCTGTTTTTGGATTGTTCTTTCCTGAAGTTGAATTCTATCTTTTATTTTTTCCGATTCGTGCGAAAAACGTGGTTTGGATTTCTCTTGTTACCGGGATCCTTTTGAATCTGATCTCAAGTGTTTCCATCAGTAATTCCTGCCATTTCGGTGGAGCTGCGTTTGGCCTTCTATTCTATTATCTCTTTTTGCGAAAAGGAGGGATTCGTGTTACCCCGATAATTACTCCTGTTCCGAGAACGGAAGCTGCAATTAGAAAACAGCAATCAGATATTCAGGACGTATTTTTAAATCAGGTGAACAGGAACAAAGAGGTTCTCCAAAAAATTTCAGCTTTTCCAAATCCGGAAGAAATCGAAAAATATCTGCTGCCGTTACAGGTGGCTGATGCGAATATCTGTCCTTCCACTACTTTTAATCCTGAGGATGATTTTTGCCTCAGGTGCGAATGGCTTGTAAATTGTTCGTTGCGCAGAAACAAAGAAGATAAAGCGCATTAAAAAACTATTGACTTTTTGCAAAAATA
>JAIOQL010000063.1 GCA_021413405.1 Leptospira sp. | reverse complement strand
CCAGCGCTTTTTATTGGGATCGGGACTGTTGTAGCACCTTATTTTATTTTACAGCCGGGACTTGGAGCCGGGATCGCATCCTCCAAAACTCCAACCCCAAATTTAAATCGCATCAAAAGCCTGGGCACCCACACAGTCTTTGGATTCGGCTTATATCTCTCCGCCCTTGCTACTGTTTCGCTTATTTCTGCAGCACTTTCTACTTTTAAGGATTTATTATGAATGCAAATTTTTGGTACGAAAGATGGGAAAAAAATGAGATAGCTTTTCACGAAAGCAAACCTAACACGCTACTGGTCAGATATTTCAAAGAGCTTTGCGTAGTAAAAGGCAGTCGTATATTTTTACCATTGTGCGGTAAAACTCTTGATATTCCCTGGTTAATTTCTAATGGCTATCGCGTTGCCGGAGCTGAATTGAGTAAACTGGCCATTGAGCAATTATTTATAGAACTTGGGCTTGAACCAAAAATATCAGGGCTTGGTGAAACAGATCACTACTCCGCAAAGAATATCGACATATTTATCCCGTAATTTACTAGGCCCGGTCGATGCAATCTACGATAGGGCCGCTTTAGTGGCTCTGCCGAAAGAAATGCGTAACCGGTACACAACGCATTTAATGGAGATTACGGATAAAGCACCGCAGTTGCTAATTTGTTATGAGTATGACCAACGCCTGATGGATGGCCCTCCTTTTTCGATTAGTAACGAGGAAGTAAATCAGCATTATAGAGACAGTTATGATCTAACTTCCATTGAAAGCACAAACGTGCCGGGTGGATTGAAGGGAAAAATTACTGCAAAAGAGAATGTCTGGCTGTTACAAAATAAAAAATGAGTGTTTATTTTGTGCCATCAGGATATCGGTTCGGAAGCCAGTGCGTGTTTTCGGATAATTAACGACTTCTTGTATTTCAGTAACCGATATATAGGATGGCAAAACCATTCGTACGATAAAACTTTATGAATAATTTTAAAGCTTTTCTAACAATTTGGATTAATCCTTACAATACTTACCTCAAGATTGCTAACCAAAAGCCTTTCATATTTTCCTGCTTATTACTATTCTCTTCAGGTCTCCTGCAAAGCCTCTATAATTTCAGCAAGAAAGATAAAGAAGATATGATGGTCCATGGTGCGAATGAAGTCTTCGGAAGATTATTCAGATACTTCCTCACGTCATTCATTATCATTCTATATATTAAAATGCTCAACAGGCTTTTTAAATGCAAAGATATTGAATTGAAAACAATTTTTATTATTTTTTGTCTCTCAACAATTCCATATTCCGGACACATCCCCCTTTTACTCCTCGATTTTATGCAAAATACTTATAGTCAAAATATTTTAATTAGCGCAACAATTATAATTATTTCTATGTATTATGAAATAATCATTCTCGTCATTATGAGTATTTATTCGTTCGGTATTTTTACCAAAATATTTTCAAAAGTACAGAATATTAGTATTTTTAAATCTATAGCAATTGAAATATCTGCACTAATTCTATCATTGATTACAATGTCCTGTTTTTCGTATCTGTTTACATAATACCAGATTATATGACTTATTTATATCTGGACGCATATGCGAGACGCCATTCGAAACCCCACTCGGCCAGGTCTTCGACACGTGACTCCGAAACTATCGAAGCTCGCCACGTAGATTTACCGTTTTTATGCGACGTCTGGGATACAA
>JAIOQL010000128.1 GCA_021413405.1 Leptospira sp. | reverse complement strand
GGCATTCCGGAACTATCCTGCACGCGGAGGCAGCTACAGCTTAAGCGACAGGCAACTGGATACTCCTACAATGACCGGGATCGAATATTCCGTGTCCCAGGAAATTCCATTCCCCGGAAGACTTACCCTGCAGGGAAAAGTCGGAAAACAAAACGAGATGGAATTTTCTCATTATTCAAAAAGTCTGAAGAACAGGTTTGTTCAGGATTTTTTTACAAATGTGATCAAGGAGAAAAGTGCAGAGCACAAAATTGCTCTCAATAAACTGATACTTAAAAATCTGGAGAGTCAAAAAAACATCGTAGCTTCCGGAATTTCATCGGGATCATCTTCTTTGTCGAAGGCACTCAAGATCCAGGTCGGAATAACGATGGCGAGAGACCGGGAACTTTCCTTTAGCGAGGACAGGAAAACCGCATCCCAGTCATTGGAATATTTCAAACCGGAAAATTTTCCCAAAAGCGATGAAAAATTCTTTACTGATATCAGGAACTACCTGCAAAAAAAAGAATCCGGGATTCTTTCCGGAATCAAAGAGCTTCGAAGTAAGCTGGAAAATAATCCGAATTATAGATTATCTATAGTAGCAGCGGAGAGAGTAAAAAATGAAGGGAAACTCGCGAGTCTCACACATGCTCCCGATGCAGAAGTATTTTTCGCGTATATGAAAAGAAGAAGACAGAACTTTGCCATTGACAATGGACCACTCAATTATCAGATCATGGACACCACTGAATATCGTGACGATCTTTTTTCATTCGGAGTCAATGTGAGAGTGCCTGTCTGGTCGTTTTTCAAAAGTAAAGATCTTTCGGAACGGAGTAACGAGAATTCAAAGTCCAAACAATTTGAAATAGAAAAAAACAGGCTTTACCTTGAGTCTTCTCTTTCAAAACAACTTGCGCGGCTGAACTCTGTAAATGAGCAACTGGATCTCCACACAAAGGAGCTGGTTCCCCAATCGGAAAAAACGATTGCTGCATTATCCTCACAATACAATTCCAAAAAAATAGACCTGGCTGAAGTTTGGGTCAGTAAACTGGAACTCCTGAACATCCACATCACCCAGGAAGAACTTCTGGAAAAAAAATATTTAACCCTGCTTTCGATACTGGAACTGACAGATGATCTGTATCAGGATATGGAACAGGGCAAACAAAAAGGATTCTCCAATGAATAGCTGGAAATTTCTCACCGCATTTATAATTATTATTTCGATTCTTACATCGTGTAATAAAAAAAAAGAAATCTGGTACTGCCAGATGCACCCGACATACACGTCAGATAAACCGGGTCAATGCCCGATTTGCAATATGGATCTGGTCAGGAAGGAAATAAAATCCGCGCCTGACGCAAAAATCAGTTCCGGTTCCGGTCATTCAGGACACGAAGAAAAAAAGTCTCCCGACGAAAACAAAAATGAGGATCAGTCTGTTCTACTTTCGCCAGAGAAGCAGGCATTGATCGGGATTCAAACTGCAAAAACAGAATTCAGGAATCTGACAAAGAATATTTCCGCCTATTCAAGTGTAGCGTATGATCCTGAACTTTACACTGCGATTCTCGAATACAAAGAAGCAATTAAAAACGAAGAGATTCTGAATGCAGATGGAGGAACAAACACTCTTCTCAAATCAAGCATTACACGGCTAAATCA
>JAIOQL010000232.1 GCA_021413405.1 Leptospira sp. | reverse complement strand
GATATCTTAATCAACAAACTAAATTTTGACAGAATTAAAATGGTCATCGGTGGAACACAATGATCGCAATAAACCTGTTTCGACGAGTGATGAGTCTGGAAATTCTTTCTGCCAATGGCCTTGCCAAACAATTTACATATCCTCCTTTCGGAATGGAGTTGGAGGTTGATTTTGAAAGTCAGACAATTATAAAACTAAAACTTTATAATCCTACCGAGGAAACAATAAAGGCTGTTGAGCCAAAGAAGCTCCTGAAAAAGAAGATATTTTCAAAAGCAATTTTGACCGGTGGATATGAAAACGACCAGGGATTGATTATTTCTGGGGAGATATTCGATTTCAAGGTGGAGCGACAGGACACAGAAGTAATTCTGAATCTCTCAATTTCTGATAAAATTGGAACCTGGTTAAACACATATATTATGAAGTCCTACAGAAAGACTCCAGCTCAAATTATTATCATGGATGTATTGCGGATCGGAAACATTATTCCGGGTAAAATTGTTTTAGCTAAAAATTTTCCGCTTAATTTCTATGCAGACTCTCTGAAAAAATCAATCGAGGATCTCTGCAGGCTAACCGGATCCGAATTCTATTTTTCTGATGGCGTTCTAAATATGCAACCCGTCGATCTGTTTTCCAAAGCAAGCGTTATTCATCTCGATCATACATCAGGTCTTATCGGAACTCCTGAGAAAATACCGATGGGTTGGAAAATTAAATCACTCTATCGATACCAGTTCAAGAAAAATACAATCGTTTCTGTTGATTCCCGAAATCTCGGTGGACAAGTTAAAATTTTGAAAGGCAAGGGAAAATTTTCGACTGTGAGTGAGGATTCATACTCCGAGTTAGAAGTCATGGCTCCTGTAAATTTAAAGGCAGTGGTTCCAGTATGAGATTCCTCCAAGATTTAAAGAAAGCGATCGAGCTTAGTAGAGCCGGTATCATGATCGGGCTAGTAGGTGAGATACAAACTTACACACCGCAACGAATGCGAGCTGACGTTCAGCCATTATTACTTCGAAGCAATCAATATGAGGAAATCAGCAGCTTTCCTATTCTTCCGGATATTCCAGTTCAGCATCTGAGATCG
>JAIOQL010000231.1 GCA_021413405.1 Leptospira sp. | reverse complement strand
GTTCCCTTAGTCTTTTGTCAAGTTACCGCATCAGAACTTCACTATGAATATGAATAGAGTTAGTTTTCCTCTCATATGATAACTCCTGATAAATAGAAGAATTCAACAATTCTTCAATTTTCTTTTTGTATTCAGGATCGTCTGTGATCCCTTTGAATGTTTTTGCAAAAACAATATCAAAATCATCATAGAACTTCAGCTCTTTTACCAGACAACTTCTGGCTGCATAATAAAATTCCTGTGTAGAAAGAAAACCCGGTTCGGCGGTCATCGAATTAACCACCTTTAACAGATCCAGGAGCTCTCCCGTTGTTACAGGGATTTTTCTCGCACGGAGTTCATAGAAAAAATTTACGAACATATATCAGGTTTTCGTTTTTCCAGATTAATTTTCAATTCAAAATCAGGACGAAAGATAAATCAGCGGATTGATCGCAGATCATCTTCGCTTTTAATCAGTGCGCCTATAAACGGCAAATTAGCGATTTCATTCAGATCAGTGCCTTCATGAAGGAGAATCTGAATCCAGTCTATGAGTTCGCTCGTAGAAGGCTTCTTTTTCAGATCTTCTGATTTTCTGACTTTGTAAAACGATTCAATGGCACGGTCGCGTAAACCGGATTCAATTTTAGGATAATGGGCATTGATGATCTCTTTCATAAGATCCCTGGAAGGAAATTCAATATAATGAAAAATACACCGGCGAAGAAATGCATCCGGAAGTTCTTTCTCGTTATTGGATGTGATAATAACAAATGGTCTGTTCTTTGCTTTAACAATCCTTGAAGTTTCCGTAATAATAAATTCCATCTGGTCGAGTTCCAGAAGAAGATCATTTGGAAATTCAATGTCAGCCTTATCAATCTCATCTATGAGAACAACACATCTGGAATCCGATTCAAAAGTAGTTCCGAGTGCTCCGAGCCGGATATAATTTTCAATGTTGTGGACATTTTTTGAATCAGCAAACCGGGAATCGTTCAACCGCGAAACAGCATCATAAAAATACAGACCATCTTTTGCAAGACTGGTGGATTTCACATGCCACCTGAAAAGTTGCATTTTTTTTTCGGATGCAATGTGATGGGCAAGGAGGGTTTTACCAGTTCCGGGCTCGCCCTTAATCAGGAGAGGCCGGTCAGTAATTTCAGCAATTTTAATCGCCTCCCGGAGTTCGGGAGACAATACATATTTGTTATCCTGGATCATTTAGATTTCGCGAGAAGAGATCCTCCGCTAAGCCTTTTCATGAATTCCCCGCCTTCACGTTCCAGAAATTCATCATAGGTCCCCTTGAAATCAAGAATTCTCTCAGGAGTAACTTCAATGATCCTTGTAGCGAGAGAAGAAACAAATTCCCGGTCATGGGTCACAAATATAACAGTTCCTTCGTAGATGGATAGCGCATAGTTCAAAGATTCAATTGCCTCGAGATCGAGATGGTTTGTAGGCTCATCGAGCGCCAGAACATTGTCCTCTGCCATGATCATTCTCGAAATAATGAGACGGGATTTCTCACCGCCTGATAAAACCTCGGTGCTCTTCTGGGCCATTTCGCCACTGAAAAGCATTCGTCCAAGAAGTCCACGGATAACCGTTAGATCCGTTCCCGGTGTCGCATAACGGTAAAGCCATTCAATCAGGGTTGGTGCATCCTTCTCTATTCCTTCTTTGTGATCCTGAGGGAAATAAGATGCGCAAACACTCATACCCAGTTCCACAGTACCGGAATCGGGCTCAATATATTTCATAAGGCATTTCAGCAATGTCGTCTTTCCGACCCCATTGGTTCCGATGATGCCGACCTTTTCACCTTTCGCGATTGAAATGCTGAAATCTTTAAAAATCGGTACGTCATATGACTTTGATATGTTTTTCGCATCAATTACATCTTTTCCGAGAGGCTTGGCAATCTTGAACCGGATGTATGGCGAAACCCGGGAAGATGGTTTTATTTCAACCTGGCCCGATTTTAATTTATCAATCAGTCGCGCGCGGGATGTAGCCTGTTTTGCCTTACTTGCATTCGCGCTGAACCTGTTTACAAATTCCTGGAGACCGGCAATTTTTTCTTTTGTCCTCTTGTTCTCATTCAGAAGCTGCTCTCTCGCCATTGTAGAAGCTTCCATGTAGTCGTCATAATTTCCAGGGTATAATCTGATCGTATTGTAGTCCAGATCCGCAATGTCAGTTGCAATCGAATTTATAAAATGTCTGTCGTGAGAAATAACAATGATAACACCTTTGTGACTTTTGAGAAGATTTTCAAGCCATGCAATTGTTTTGATATCAAGGTTGTTTGTAGGTTCATCAAGGAGAAGAACATCCGGTTTCTGGAACAGAACCTGGGCAAGAAGAACACGAACCTTGAATCCGCCCGTGATCCTCGACATCTTTTCAGAATGCAGAGCAGATGGAATTCCAAGACCTTCCAGAAGACCACCGGAATAACTCTCTGATTCATACCCCCCAAGATCTGCAAATTTTTCTTCGAGCTCTCCTGCCAATATTCCATCTTCTTCGGTCATTTCAGGAAGAGCATATATCCGGTCACGTTCCTGGGAAACTTTCCAGAGTTCCTTGTGTCCCATGAGGACAGTGTTCATGATTGTTTCATTTTCATATTCGTAATGATCCTGTTTTAAAAACCCGAGAGTGACACCTTTATC
>JAIOQL010000230.1 GCA_021413405.1 Leptospira sp. | reverse complement strand
ATTGCACGCAATGTATTGTTCGGTTCAAACCTGTTACCAAATTCATACTCATAACTGGAGTTGCTATAATTTTCGTATTTTACCTGAACGTTCCTCGTTCCATCTTTTTCGGTGTTTGCCGATTTTGTGTTAGCAATGAATCTTCCCTTCCACCAGGTCTCATTCTGCACACCTACATCTCTCGCAGGATAACCAAGCTGTCCTGTTGTTACGGCAATCCCGTTTTTATTGTATGCATATAATTCTCCACGATCTACCTGATTTGAAACAGCAGATGCACCGATTCCACCATGTCTGAATCTGTCATCGAATGCTGAAGTAACCTGATAACGTTTGTAATTTGCAAGTCCAAACTCAAAAAGATAATTTACAGATGGACTGATCCTCCACAGATCGATACCGGTAGCCTGTCCCGTTTTTTCATAATAATCCAGTTTTGCTTTGTAGCCTACCGGTGCCCATAAACTCGTCACAGAAGTAGGAGTTGACCATTGGTAACTGTTCTGCAGGAACCATCCCTGGCTCTGGTTTTTTCCGGCTTGAGTCACCCATCCGCTTCCCAGATTGGAAGTATAATACATTGGGAACCAGAATAGCGTGGTTCCGCCGATTTGCAAACGCAGGTTTGTTGCAACAACGCTTTCATCCTGGTATACAACTATTTTACCGGCCCGGAATGTATAATGGGGAACTTCCGCGTTGCAAGCGGTGAAATATCCCATTTCGAGCAGATATCTTTTCTCATCCAGTTTCTTGATTTTTTTTCCAATGAAATAAGCGGGATAAAAACTGGCTTTCGTATCATAGACAACTCCTCTCTGGAGCTTCGCGTCGAAAATAAATTTATCACCTTTGATTAGGGCAGCTCCATCCTGGTAGGTAATCCCGCCTTCGGCATATACTTCCTGCCTTTTAGAATCCACAGAAATTGTTTCCGCTGTCAATGTCCCGTTTCCAACTTTCAGCCGGACGTTTCCCCGCAGAACAAGCACTCCGGATTTTGTTTTGTCTACCTGGAGCATTTCCCCTTCGCTTGCATTCTCAATCACTATCGGTGGATTTTTTCCTTTATCGTCCGGAGCAAGAGGCAACTCTGGTGGTTTTTCATCCGGCGGAGTAACGGCAACTGCAAGACGCTTTCTTTTTACATAGATTGAACCCGCAGTGGATAGACCCATATGACGGAGATATTCATCTACCTCACGGTCGGACAGAGTATCTAATACCTTTCTCAGGAGTTTCTTCTGGGTTTCGGAGATGCTAAATGTTTTGTTTTCTTCAGCCAAAAAGCCCGAAAGGACAGACCAAAATAAAAAAATAGGAGGAGAAACGAAAAATCCGCATGTTTCTTATTCGTTCTTCACCTTTCGTGAACAGATTGGTGTTGCAAAAGTCGGTGTCAAGCATTCACTTTTTTTAATTTACAGGGGACTGTTCCTGCACGATCGTTTTATACAGGGCACAATTACCGATGAACGTATTAATTCTTGATTTCTATGTGGATGAACCGGCCTGTTTCGGTGTTCCGCCTTATCTTTCTCCGTATGTCCGCTACACAGCCGGTGCATTGCGCAAAGGAGGACTTTCTGAAAAAGAAATTTTCTATCTCACAGTGGATCAATGGAGAGAGAAAAATTTCGAGCTGGAAGCGGACTTTGAATTCGTTTTTGTTATCGCGGGATCAACTGTACCCGGGAAATATCTGGGTGGAAAAATCGGAACAGTAGCTGAAATTTATAAACTTTTGGACTATCTCAAGCTGCATAATAAGAATTGCACAACACTCATCGGAGGACCGATCCGTTATGCGTCACGCGAAATTAAAATCGAAATGGAAAAACGCAATGGTATACTGATTAGAGGGGACATAGAATCTTACGCAGAGACAGTCCCTTCTTTGGGAAGCAAATCAGCAAGAAACCGGCTTGAGGGAAGTGATCTGAATACAAAACGCACATACGAAGATGTCGATGATTATTCCGTACGTGGTGCATTCATTTCAAATGTTCATCCCAATTATCCGTATCTGATTCTCGAAATCGAAACATACCGGGGATGCACCAGGGATATTTTCTGTTCATTCTGCACGGAAGCGTTTTATGGAAAACCTGTATTCCGGCAGGTAAAAGGAATCGTAGCTGAGTTTGCGGAACTATACGGAAATGGAAATCTATTCTACCGGTTAGGAAGACAGGCAGATCTAATGACATATCTCCCATATATGGAAGACTTTAAAAATAGTTTTCCGAGGCCGAATCCGGGAAATCTTCTCAGTCTTTATACCGGAATCCGGAAAGCAGCCCCCGGACTAAAGCTGCTTCATCTCGATAATATTAACCCAGGTCTCATAGCGACCTTCCCTGATGAAGCAGAGGAAATTGCAAAAATTATAACAGATCATAATACTGAGGGTGATACTGCCGCAATGGGCATTGAATCAGTAGATACAAATGTGATTCAGAAAAATGATCTGAAATGTTCTCCAGAGGAGGCAATGACTGCAATACGCATAATCAATAAGTACGGCCAGACCAGGGTTAACGGAATTCCAAAACTTCTACCAGGATTAAATTTTATCGGCGGTCTTTCCGGGGAAGATGAAAATACATTCCGGAAAAATTTCGAGTTTCTCCAGGCGGTTATGGAAGAAGGGTTACTCCTGCGGAGGATAAACATAAGACAGGTTGTTAAATATGAAAAAACAAAACTCGCAAGACTGAAAGAGAAAAGCAGGAATAGAAATTCAGTTGAAAATAAATTTGTTTATTATCGCGATAAAATCCGGAAGGAAATCGATGAGCCTATGTTAAAGAAAACTTTTCCGGCGGGATCCATTCTACGGAATGTTATCATCGAAAAAGAAAGCGATGGATATTATATGGGGCGTCAGCTGGGAAGCTATCCGATTACTCTGAAAATCAGCGGATTCATGGGAAAGCTCACTCTCCTCAAAAAACCAATCGATGTTATCGTCAGCGGGCACTCAGGAAGGTCGCTTAACGCATTGCCCTACCCGATTCCCGTAAACCTTCTTACAGACCTGGGATTCCGTGAAATTCCGGGGATAGGAAAAAACTCGGCATCAATGGCAAAAATAAAAGGTCCTTTCAAAAACGAGGAGGATATGAAAACCAAAATTCCGGAAATACATCACACGATCGGAAGTTTTTGTAGAGAGCTTGTTTTCTACTGATCTGAAATTTTTAGCGAAAAGCGGATATGATTTCTCTGGTATGTCATAATTTAAAATTTACACAATAGTATCCGCACTAAACAATTGTCAGATGAAAAAAATAATTGCCCTGCTTATAATAGTATTTTTACCGCAATTGCATTGCAAAAGAACTATAGTTCAAGCGTCGTTTTTATTTGAACGTTCGCTTGCCGGTCTATCTGAAAAATCAATCCAGGTAGACACTCACGAAATACATTATCTTGAAGGCGGGAAAGGTGACACGATCCTCCTTGTTCACGGATTTGCGGCAGACAAAGACAACTGGACAAGATTCTCCAGATTTCTTACGCCCAACTATCATGTCATTGCTCTCGATGTTCCCGGTTTTGGAGAAAGTTCAAAAATCAATTCCGAAAAATATGACACTGAATCCCAGATTAAACGAATCAACAGGTTCACTGAAATCATGGGATTAAAAACATTTCATATCGTTGGAAATTCTATGGGCGGAAGAATCGCAGGAATGTTCACTGCAAAATTCCCGGAAAAGGTCAGGAGCCTTGCACTTTTCAATTCTGCTGGAGTCACGAGTCCGGTAAAAAGCGAAGTCAGAAAAGCAATTGATCGGGGAGAAAATCCACTGATTGCAAAAACGACTGACGACTTTGACAGAATTTTGAAACTGGCTTTTGTTGTTCCCCCGAAAATTCCAGATTCATTGAAATCCTATTTTGTAGAACGGGCTATTGAAAGTGCCGGGTTCAATGCGAAGATGTACTACGATTCACGGCATGAACTCGACAGTCTCGACAAAGTTCTTCCGGAAATAAAGCAACCAACCCTGATTCTTTGGGGTGACACTGACCGGATTATTGATGTTTCGGCAGTTTCTGTCTTTGAAAAAAAACTCGTTAATCGCAAAACGGTAATCATGAAGGATTGCGGTCATGGTCCAATGATTGAAAGACCGGAGGAAACAGCTAATCACTATAAAAATTTTTTACAGGGAATAAAATAACAGAAGGTTTAATATATCAGTTTGAGACGTTTGATTTTCTGTATCTTTGAAAATATTCTGTTTTCCAAATTGAGATACCCTTTCAGATCAAAAGCACTTTGGGCAATGTGTACATCCGGAGTAGAGACAGTGAGCGGTTCACTGTTTTGCTCTTGACCATAGTATAGTCGGAAAAGGTAATGTACGCTAATAGGCCTGCCTATTTCATCAGGCTTTCATTTAATAAGGAGGAACCATGGAAAATCAGGACAAAGATTATGTACGGATTTTTGATACAACTCTGCGGGATGGAGAGCAATGTCCTGGCGCTGCGATGAGTGAAAATGAAAAACTGGAAATAGCGCATCTTTTGGCAAAAATGAAAGTCGATATTATCGAAGCCGGTTTCCCGGTATCCTCCCCGGTTCAATTCCAGGCAGTGGAAAGAATTTCACGGGAAGTTGACGGTCCTGTGATTGCAGGTCTTGCCCGCGCAATGCAGGGAGACATTGAAAGTGCAGCAAAGGCGCTCAAGTCAGCCAGGAAAAAAAGAATTCATACATTTATAGCATCTTCCCCGATTCATATGAAACACAAGCTTGGAAAAAAGCCCGATGAAGTTTTGAAAATGGCAATCGAGGCAGTGAAAATCGCACGTGATTTTGTTGAGGATGTTGAATTTTCCCCGGAAGATGGAACCCGGTCTGAATGGGAATTTCTCCGCGAAATTTGTGAGGCTGTCATAGAGGCCGGAGCAACAACGATCAACGTTCCTGATACGGTCGGGTACACTACCCCTGAAAAATACGGTGAGCTATTCTCTTTTCTAAAAAACAATGTACGGGGTGCGGACGGGATTATCTTCTCTGCTCATTGTCACAATGATCTCGGACTTGCAACGGCAAATTCTTTATCCGCTGTAAAAAATGGAGCCCGGCAGGTGGAATGCACAATAAACGGGATTGGTGAAAGAGCCGGAAACACTGCAATGGAAGAAGTGGCAATGGCCTTGAGAACAAGAAAAGATTTTTTTTCAATTGCAACGAGAATTGATACGACTCTGATAGCCAGGGCATCGCACCTTGTGAAAACAATTACGGGAATGGTTGTCCAGCCAAATAAAGCAATTGTTGGTTCCAATGCGTTTGCGCATGAATCAGGAATACACCAGGATGGAGTGATAAAAAATCGGGAGACATACGAAATTATGACACCGCAGTCGATAGGTCTGGAATCAAACCGGATGATCCTCGGACGACATTCGGGTCGAGCTGGTTTTAAGGACCGGATAATACGAATGGGATATAATCCCGGCCAGGAAGAACTTGAATCCGCATATACAAGGTTTCTTGAGATTGCAGATAAAAAAAAAGAAATTTTCGATGAGGACATTGCTGCTTTATTCGCTGATGAAAACCGAAAATCAAAAACTGACCGGTTTCTACTAACGTATTTTCATATTTCTACAGGATCAACAACAGTGCCGTCTGCAACCATTAAATTGAAAGTTGATGACGTTCAGATCGAAGAATCATCAACTGGCGACGGACCAGTAGATGCAGTGTTTAAGGCAATTGCAAAGGCGGCTCACATTTCTCCGGAACTTTCAAAACTGGTTATTTCTCCTGTAACAGAAGGACAGGATGCTCTCGCAGAAGCTTCGGTTACCCTGAGTCACAAAGGGAAATTAGTTGTAGGAAAAGCCAGTTCTACTGATATTCTGGAAGCAACTGCACTATCATTTGTAAATGCACTCAACCGGTTATGAAAAAATATTTTCGTCAGGAACTCTATGATCTTGATGCCTATGTACCGGGAGAACAACCGGATCCTGATTCAAAGGTAATCAAATTAAATACAAACGAAAACCCCTATCCTCCTTCCCCGGAGATCCAGAAAGAAATAGATAGAATTGTCTCGCAGGGGCTTTTGCGCAGATATCCGAATCCGGTATCAAGAGATTTACGTAATGAAATAGCTAAACATCACGGAGTAAAAGAAACACAAATCCTGGTAACAAACGGATCAGATGAAGGTCTTGCGATTCTATTCAGAGCCGTGCTCGGTAAAAAAAATACTGTCGTAACTCCGTATCCGACATACTCTCTTTATCCCGTTCTGACAGAAATCCAGATGAACGGTTCGAGAATTAAAAAAATTCCTCTTAAAAAGAATCTTCATTTCAATTTTAAAAAATTGGCTAAAGCAAAAGGTGCGTTACTCGCCTTTGCTCATCCAAATGCTCCTACGGGAATTCTCGAAAAAAAAGAAGATCTCGTTACTATTGTAAACCAATTCGATGGAATAGTTCTCTGCGACGAAGCCTACATTGATTTTGCCCCTGAAAATTCAAGCCTGATTCCGGAAATTAAAGAATTCGGCAACCTGATTATTTCGAGAACATTTTCAAAATCCTATTCCCTCACAGGAATCCGGGTCGGATATCTTGTAGGATCAGAAAATTCAATCTCACTGCTTTCAAAACTCAAGGATTCCTATAATGTAGGAATGATTGAAGAATACATCGCACTCGCAGCCCTGAAAGACCAGGCCTACTTTCTGTCAAACCGGGAAAAAGTGATCAGATCCCGCGAAAATTTAAAAAAGCGGCTGAAGCTTCTGGGTTTCGGAGTTACGCAAAGTGAAGCGAATTTTCTTTTTGTCAGACCTCCCCAAAATAATCCCAAAGAACTGTTTGAATTTCTCAGGAAAAACAATGTTTTCATACGATATTTCACAGACGATATCTCTAAAAATTTTGTCCGGATAAGTATCGGTACCGAGGAAGAAAATAATTTCCTGATTTCTGCAATTTCGGATTTTCTGAAATTGTAATCCTTTTGTAAAAAGGCGATGAGACAACTGATATGAATAAACCGATGAAAAAGAAAAATATAAAAGAGTTTTTTACCAAAAGAAAAGACAAAGTAATCGAAAAGCATAAATTAAATCTCAGGAACACACTGGTAACCGATTATGAGGATGTAAAGGAAATCATGAACCAGGTTTATTCGAATGCCGGTGGAACCTGGACAAAGGAAGAATTTACTTCTCAGATCACAAAATTCCCGGAAGGGCAGATATGCATTGAAGACAAAGGAAAGGTGGTTGCGGCAGTAGTATCCAACGTCATAAATTATTCAAAATTCACAGATAAACACACCTACGATCAGATAACGGGAGCCGGAACACTTTCCACACATGATCCGGATGGGGATACGTTATACGGCGTTGATATTTTTGTTTCACCGAAATACCAGGGTCTACGGCTCGGGCGAAGACTCTACGATGCGAGGAAAGATCTTTGTCAAAAGTTAAACCTGAAACGGATCATCATTGGCGGAAGAATTCCGGGCTACAAGAAATATTTCACTAAGATGAATCCACAGGAATATATAGAACTGGTTAAAGAGAAAGAATTAATGGATCCGGTCCTGAGTTTTCAGATTGCAAATGATTTTCATGTTCGCAAAATTATGACCGACTATTTTCCGCAGGATGAAGATTCAAAGTCTTTCGCGGTTCTACTGGAATGGATAAATATTTATTATGAAGAAGCAGAAGCAATTGTTGGAGGAAAGAAATCCGTCGTCAGGGTCGGAGTCGTTCAATGGCAAATGCGCTCTGTAGATTCGGTGGAGGAATTCCTCAAACATGTTGAATTCTTTGTAGATGCAATCGCAGGTTACAATGCAGACTTCGTCCTGTTCCCTGAATTTTTCAATGTTCCTCTCATGGCCCAATTCAATCAGGAAAATCCTTCCGATGCGATGAGACTGCTCGCAGGTTACACCGCACAGATGAAAGAGGCTCTTGGAAACATGGCTGTTTCCTATAACATAAACATAATCACAGGAAGCATGCCGGTCTATACTGATCAGACTTTATATAATGTTTCCTATCTCTGCAGGAGGGATGGAACTTCGGATGAACAATACAAAATTCATATTACTCCAAACGAACAGAATTACTGGGGAGTATCAGGCGGCGATAAAATCCGGATATTCGAAACAGATGTCGGCAAGATTGGAATATTAATTTGTTTTGATGTGGAATTCCCCGAACTTTCGAGGATTCTGGCAGAGCAAGGAATGGAAATACTTTTTGTTCCCTTTTCGACGGATACCAAGAATGCCTATCTGCGCG
>JAIOQL010000229.1 GCA_021413405.1 Leptospira sp. | reverse complement strand
ATAATCAGCCGTATACTTTCAAAGGATATAATTATTGCCCGGACGGTTTCCATAGAAGTCGGAATGCAAAATTCAGGATTAGGAGTAGTGCTTGCCCGGAATAACTTTTCGAACCCTGCTATTGCTGTACCATCGGCCATTTCGAGTTTATTCCACTCCCTCATCTCGAGTGTTCTTGCCGGAATTTGGGCACGTAATCCGAAACCTGAAAATCCCCGTTAAGAGGGGCTTGACGGCTGAAAAGTTCGTGAATTCATGGCATAAATTATGAGAGAAATAATAAAACTAGGATGCACAGGATGTGAATCTCCGGGTAAATCATCCTACTATCTGACAAAAAACAAAAAAACCAAGACGGAAAAGCTGATTACCAAGAAATATTGCAAATTTTGCAGGAAACATTGGGAACACAAAGAATCTAAAGTGTAATGGCAAAACCTGTGTCACAAGTTGAGAAAAAAGCATTTCTGGAGCTGAAAAATCTGCTCCTTGAGAAGAAGAATTCTCTGATGGAGAAGCTGGGGACATGGGAAGATAAAAGCTCACCGTCTGGTCTGAAAGAGATGGGAGACATTGCTGACATTGCTTCTGAAATAAATGAAGAAGCATTGAGTTCCGTTCTTACTGAAAATGAGATTGATCTTCTTCGCCAGATAGAAGTAGCCCTTGAAAAAATCGATAAGGGAACCTATGGAGTTTGTGAAGGGACAGGCAAAAAAATTCCGCTCGCCCGTCTGAAAGCAATCCCATGGACTTTGTATACTGTTGAATATGCCGAAATAGCGGCCAAAAATAAAGCCAAACATTCCAGATATGGAACTTCCCCGGAAATGCCAGGTTTTCCGTCCTCCTCTGACGGCGATCTTCTCGAATAATCTTTCTGCTTTAGTTGGGATATTTATTTACAGCGTTATTTTTCCCATTACTCGCGCCTGTCTTTGATCTGCTATTTTCCTTTTCGGGCAGGGCAAAATCCTTTCTGAATGGATTCATTGTAGCGTTCATTCCGGTACTGAGTATTTATCTCTTTTACAAAGAATCAGTTTCGGCCCCGTTTTATGTTTCAATTCCTGTTCTGGTAGCAGGTTTTCTGACTCCACAACTATTAAAAAAAGTTTTACATACTACTCACAAAAGCAGGGACCTTGCAGTTCTCTTTCTGAATCTTTCGGGAATGGCCCTTCATGATTTCCTTGATGGAGTGACATTGTTCTACGCGTCAATACGACCGGATGAATCTCTTGTCTCAGGAGGATTGCTTGCCGGCATATTGATCCACAGATTTCCAGCCGCTCTTTTCTTTTACTACTTTCTGAAACCCAGGATCGGCCCGCTCAAAAGTTATGCGGCATTGCTGTTGCTTTCACTTGCAACGTTCCTGGGATATTTTTTTTCCAGAGGCGTTGGGTTTGAAAATTCTAATCCTGTCATTTCTTCTTTAGTGATAACTTTTGTGATCGGGGGATTCCTCCACATTGTGAGACACGAGATATCATTTCATAGGATGGAAAATTATTCTGTTCCCTGGAGTGTTGTTGGCGGAACAACATCCATAATTATTTTCGCCATTCTGTTCTGGCTGATTCCATGAATGCCGGAAAAGACCCGGAATAAAATACTTTGCATAAAAAAGCGGTTTATAAAAGTCAAAACCGGAACATAAAATCTTATTTAAAAAGGAGAAAATATGAGTACTGAGGAAAAAGGAAAAATTTCGGTCGAGACAGAGAATATATTCCCAATAATCAAGAAATGGTTATACTCTGAAAAAGATATATTTCTTCGCGAACTGGTATCAAATGCAACGGATGCGATTACAAAACTGAAGAAAATTTCATTATCAGAAGAGTTTGAAGGAGGAACCGATTACAAAATCAACATTTCTTTCGATAAACAGAATCGCACTTTAAGTATTGAAGATAACGGAGTAGGAATGAGTGCCGATGAAGTTAAAAAATACATCAACCAGATAGCGTTCAGTGGCGCGGCCGATTTTGTTAAAAAATATGAAGGAGAGGATTCAAAGGCAGGAATAATCGGTCATTTTGGTCTTGGATTTTATTCATCCTTTATGGTTTCTACAAAAGTTGAAATTGAATCAAAATCCTATAAAAAAGATTCAGTCGGAGTTAAATGGGAAAGCTATTCCGGTACTGATTTCCAATTAAATCTCACGGAAAGAAAAGAAAGAGGAACGAAAATCACTCTTCATCTCGATACCGATTCCGGAGAATTTCTGGATAAATGGAAACTGAAGGAACTCATCAAGAAGTATTGCGATTTTTTACCGGTCCCGATTTTGGTAGAAGGGGAAGAAGCTAACAAGAAAAAGGCTCTTTGGTCGCAAAATCCTTCTGCAATAAAAAAAGAAGAATATATAGAATTCTATAAC
>JAIOQL010000228.1 GCA_021413405.1 Leptospira sp. | reverse complement strand
CATCAGTTTCGCCTATCGTATAAACGAAAACATCATCGCTCGGGATTTCGCACCCCAGAATTTTTCTTTCCTTTCCGATAGTCAGGACTGGTTCGAAGTCTTCGTAGTATCCTGATTTGAACCTGTTTTTGTAGTCAGCAGGAAAATTTGCTTTGTACCAGAGGCCAAGATCGTATTTGACCCCGGTATCGAGAGCAGCATTTCTTTCCTCGTATAGCTTTTTGAGACCTGTTTTGTCTGTTTTCTCAACCTGTTCTATGTAGTAGTCGCTGAAACCATAAGGCATGCCTTTGGATTCTCCGGAATAGAGCTCTCTGAAATTCTGAATATTGAAAGCTGTAACAAGAGCCGCAATTGTATTGTCCAGCACTCCGGCTGACTGTTCTGAAAATTGATCCGGTCCTGAATCACGCGGATCTGCTTTTCTTCCTCTCGATTGTGTGACCCAGACAGCTTTGCATGTTTTGCATTCGACAATCGCGCCTGACTCTCTTGAAAAAATTATTTTTCCGTCAAAGACTATTTCATCAAACCCGAAAGAACGGGAGTATTCCCCTTCTGCGAGCATTTCCGTCCGTTCATAGGAAGATTTTCCGAATTTACAATTGAGACAGGACACCGGCTGATATCTCTTTACTCATTTTTTACAACTACTTTCCCGTATGAAAGATACAATGAAAAAAGTTGTGCGATAGGGATGCGAAGGACGCGTAGCGGTCGGAACGACCATAGAATATTTTCAATAGAAAATATTCTGGTTAACAGGCGGCACGAAAGCGGAGTCCGGAGCAGCCCGGTCGAGCAGGATGAGAGCAACGTTTCTATTTTCTCCCGGTAAAACTAAATTTTAGAACTCATGTTGCGAGAGTCGCCCAAAATGTAAAAAAGAAAGTTTTCTATAGTTTTGTTCCACAGGAAGGACAGAAATTTGCTCCTTTGATTTCGATTTTGAATCCACAGGAGTGGCAGAAAAAAGGTTTATATGAGCCTGCTACCGGCTCAGCGGATTTTTCGACGGAGGCGGATTTATTTTTTTCGGAAATATTCAGGTCAATTGACTGAAGTTCTTCTATCACTGGAGCAGATGATTCCCTGAATTCCCCGGGATCTGATTTTCCGGTTTCAAATTCAGTCCTGAGATCTCTCAGGGTTTCGAG
>JAIOQL010000224.1 GCA_021413405.1 Leptospira sp. | reverse complement strand
GATCCTAAGTTAGGAGGCGACCCGGTTTTATTTCAGCATTTCTTCTGGTTTTATTCCCATCCGGCTGTTTATATTATGATTCTTCCTGCTATGGGAATTGTTAGCGAACTAATTACAACCTACTCACGTAAAACCATGTTTGGATACACTGCAATTGCTTACTCAAGTGTGGCAATTGCTGTCGTAAGTTTTTTTGTTTGGGGTCATCATTTATTTGTGAGCGGACAGTCCGAATTTGCAGGGATTCTCTTTTCATTTATTACGATGCTCGTCGGAGTTCCGACAGCAATTAAACTTTTTAACTGGATTGCAACTATGTATAAAGGCTCGGTTCGTCTTGATGCCCCTATGCTTTTTGCGATAGGATTCCTTTTCCTCTTTGCAATCGGTGGAATGACTGGAATTATTCTGGCTGTCATCGGGATTGATGTGCATTTTCATGATACCTATTTTGTGGTTGCTCACTTTCATTATGTGATGGTGGGCGGGACTCTCATGGCAATCATGGGAGGGATCTACCACTGGTTCCCAAAAATGTTCGGGAAAATGGTAAACGATGCAACAGCAAGACTATCCTTTGTTTTTATATTCGTCGGATTCAACGTCACTTTTTATCCTCAATTCGTACTGGGAAGCATGGGGATGCCACGCAGATATTTTGACTATTTACCGGAGTTCCATTCATTGAACATGATTTCCACAGTGGGATCCTGGTTGATAGCGATCGGATTTCTCTTTGGTTTATATACTGTGATTCAAGGATTGTTAAAAGGGGAAAAAGCTCCTGATAACCCCTGGGGTGCAAAGACACTCGAATGGACGATCCAATCTCCACCGATTCATGAAAATTTTTCCAAAACTCCAATTGTAACGGCAGGCCCATATGAGTATCGCTAATACCGCAAGCGCAGGACATCACATCGAACATCATCACGCCCATCACTTTGAAAGTGAAGAGCACCAGTATGAGTCTTCCAAACAGGGAATCTGGCTATTCATGGCCACGGAGATTCTTATGTTCGGAGGTCTTTTTGTCGCCTACCTGATCTACAAATCGCTGTATCCGCAAGTTTGGCATGAAGGCAGCAAGTTGTTAAATGTATCCTTTGGAGCAACAAATACAGTAGTACTCATTACAAGTTCACTCACAATGGCTCTTGCCATTTATTACATCCAGCTTAACCGCAGGTTTCTCGCGATTCTATGCTTAGGAATAACGATTGCCTGTGCACTGACTTTCATGGTTATCAAATACTTTGAATATTCACACAAAATTCACGTCGGAACTGTTCCCGGAAAATTTGCTCTGGTAGACAATTCAAATCCTGCAAGTAAAACGAGAATCGCGGCTCTTGTTGAGGAATCAGTAGGAAAAAGCGATAAAGAGCTTCGCGAAGAACATGGAGTTTCTCTGGCAGAAATAGACCATCTTTCCAGACTGAAAGATGTTCACAACTGGCAGCTTTTTCTTGGATTTTATTTCGTTATGACAGGTCTTCACGGCCTCCACGTAATAATCGGTGCCTGTCTGATTTTCTGGTTGTTACTACGGACGATCAATGGGGAGTTCGGACCGGACTATTACACACCCGTTGAAGGCGTTGGTATATTCTGGCACATCGTGGATTTAATCTGGATTTATCTGTTTCCGTTGTTTTATCTTGTAGGTTAGGAGCGAAAAATGTCTCAGCACAAAGAAAATAATCCGCATCATATTATCCCTATTCAAACATATTTAGCAGTTTTCGGACTGCTGATTTTAGGAACGATCATTACCGTCTGGGTCGCAGAATATGATTTCGGAAAATGGAACACAGTGATCGCAATGATAGTTGCTTCAGTCAAAGCAACCTTTGTAATGCTCTACTTTATGCACTTGAAGTATGACAATATGATGAACCGGGTTATCTTCGGTACAGCATTCTTCTTTCTGCTTGTCCTCTTTGCATTCAGTGCAGTTGATATTTACACAAGAATCAGTCAGCACGTTAGTTTTTAAAGAGTCCGGTCTGTCGGAGAGTAGTGTAAATACGAAAGTATTTCGCTACTCTTTTTACGTCAAAACTTTTGCATAAGCAGGATCAGATAAATCCTGCCAAGGTACGATTTTTCAGTTCCCGATTTAAGGAAATAAATCAGGATATACTGTCTGTAAAGTTCCCGGTCTATAAGAAATACTTTATTGTTCAAATTCTCCGGTGGCATGATATCAACGTTGAATCTTCCTAGTTTCATTTCACCAATCAGCGCAGCAGAAATCTGGTTTGCAAATTCCATAATGACCGATGAAGAAGTAGTCTTTGTTGTAGGATCAATTCCAAAATTCCGTGCAATTCTCGGTAAAAGTTTCAGTTTGGTGTAACCATCGAGCCCGATAAAAAATCTTCCGCGAATTTCCCCTGTAAATTCAACAGAGGTGCAATTTTCATAGCACAAACCTTCATTCTTTGAAGGACCATATGCCTCCCTGATAGCTTCCACATCCAGATTCTGACGGAAGAATTCAGGGAAAATCTGAGAAATCGTCAGCACAAATTTTTCGTCAAGTAACGGATCTATGTTCATTTGTTTGCGAAAAGCTTAAAGTTGTTCGGGCCGGCATCGATCGCCTGCGATAGTGCGTTATGCGCTTTTGAGAGCCACTTTTCCGCCGAATGATACGAAGTGTTCATGTCAGCAGATCCCACCCACATTTTCATCCGGCTTGAATAACTGCTCATTTGCGAAAAAATTTCGCCAAGAGAATTCTGTAATTTTTCCAGTTGAACAGCATCTGGAAAAAACCCCAGGGTATCATCAGAGATCTGGTAAACCGGAAAATCCTCTCCAAAAAGAGAAAGCAAACCGGCAGACAGTTTTTCTATGGCAATTCCGGCGTCCCCCGTCAGACCGATTTTGATCAAAGTAATATTACCTGTCCTGGATTCGTTTGATTTACTGCGGAGTGTCCCGAGGAAATGATAATAGTTGAAAATTCCGGTCGTCGGGTTATGAATCGCCAGATAATAGTTCCGGAATTCTGTCAGGTGATCCGAAAATTTCTGAATTTCTTTCCATAACCCGGAAAATTCAAAATTATGCGTTTCTGTCTGGAATGATATTTTTAAGAATCCAAAAAGCAGATCGCCGGAAATAAGCGGAAGATAGGCTGCAGTGTGATCACTGTTATAAACCCCCGTTTTGTTTGAAA
>JAIOQL010000223.1:2447-3146 GCA_021413405.1 Leptospira sp. | reverse complement strand
GGGCGACGAATTTTCCGTTTTTTCATAAATCCTGATTGCCTTTACGTATCCCAAATATATTTCGAATACAATATGAATACTCAACCTTCGCTCTGGGATTCTTCAGGACAAGTTCAAAAAACAGACACACAAACAAAAACTGGTGAGCCGGATAAAATTAAATTATTGAAAGAACTGGAATCCGAAGCCCTCGTGTGTCTGAAGTGTAAACTTTCAGGAACAAGAAACAAGGTGGTTTTCGGAGAAGGAAATCCTCTCACTGAAATACTTTTCATAGGGGAAGGCCCGGGAAAGGACGAGGATCTATCCGGTAGACCATTTGTAGGAAGAGCTGGAGAACTTCTCACAAAGATTATTGAAAAGGGAATGGGCGTTCCGAGAAGCCAGGTTTACATTGCAAATATAACCAAATGCAGACCAACTGTTGATCTCCAGATGACAAGGGACAGGCCGCCGGATGATGAAGAGGTGGCTGCATGCAGTCCCTACCTCGTTCGACAGATTGAGATAATAAGGCCGAAAGTGATCATCACTCTCTGAAATCCTTCCAAAAGATTTCTGCTAAAAACAAAAATTGGGATAACACAACACAGGGGAAACTGGGCACAAATTAAAGGTATACCCGTGATGCCAACCTACCATCCGAGTAACATTTTGCGGAATGGGGGAGACAGCAGTCCCCTCAAGAAATATGTCTGG
>JAIOQL010000223.1:0-2419 GCA_021413405.1 Leptospira sp. | reverse complement strand
TTTTGGTGCGATTGGGTTGGCCAATCCCCACAAAAAAGACTGAATGATTTTTCTCCGGGCACCTCTCGCAGCAATAGCGTCTAACGTAGAATTTTTATAGCCGGCTCGACCGGGCTGCTTTGGGCTCGCGGATTCCCGCTCGGTCGCAATTGCGACCAGGCCCGACGCATCCCTGGTGCATTGATCAAAAAAATAAATCCGTGTATCCGAATCCTGGAAGAGACGTGCAAGCCAGTTCTACACTGAACAGCCCGTAATTTTTACTGCAAGGATACGCTATTATGAGTGCCAGGCATTGACATAGCTTTTTTTATTTGCGAACATTCTTTGCGAGTCGTTTGACCGGAACAGGTCTTTCGAACAATTTTGTACGTCCGAACTGCATTCGTCTGAGTAGATAGCAAAGCCAATAAGCGCGGACTTGCATTGCGCATATTTCAGAATCAGCATCGCTGAAACCTGTTTTCTTGCTGCCGATCGGGAAATATTATAACCATTATTTCTGTCTCTCACTTCATAGAATTGATCCGTAAGAGGACAATGGATAAAAAACAGGAAAGAAAAGGTTAAAAAAGTCATCCTTCTAGTCATTCTATCAGGGGGAGATTTCATTTTTCGGGTTTTCTATCAATAAATTTTTCACGAAAATGTCCAGTGTCGTTGTTCCGACAAAGTCCCATTTCTTACCGGAATGCCTTCCTGAAGAGCGAAGTCCTCCGGATTGGTTTGTAATTCGTACTACAAAGTGTCTTTTTGTTCCCGTCATTGTTCCGACAATATCCCTTTTGTTCCCGGACGGGGCATTACAGTGTTTTACTTTCAGAATTACCTATGAAAAACGGTTTACTCTTTCTACCGGACTATTCAAAATCGTTATCTTTAACGGAGAGTCTATACTTTGAATATTCCAGAAAAAGCTGTTTTGATCTACAATCCCGGAAGTGGAAAGGGAAAGTCTGCGCATAGGGCAAAAGATTTCGCAGAGCATTGGAAAAAGCGTTTTAGCAAGGATTTGATTTTACGACCGACTGCTTCCTTCCACGATATCCGGATAGCCGCGCAGGAAAATTCGAATGCAGATCTGCTGATTTTTATGGGTGGCGACGGAACTCTTTCAGAATCACTACAGGGTCTTGTCAGCAAAAACGATTTTAAGCCGCTATCGAAGCCCGTAGGGCTTCTTCCCGGGGGAACAGGTAATTCGTTCATTCGGGATTTTGGAATTACTAATTATGAAGATGGCAGAGACGCACTACTTGAGGCTGTCGAAAAGAATTCGATAGTAGACATTGATATGGCGATTGTCACCTACATCACAAATAAAAATGAAAAAGTCACCCGCATCTGCTTCAATATTTTTGGTGTAGGCGTCGTAGCCGACGCGGCAGAGACAGCGATAAAAATGCGTTTTCTGGGTGATCTCAATTATGTTGTCGGAACTATCAAAAGTGCATTCACTACAAAGTCGCTTAACGTTAATCTGCATATTGACGGGAGAAAACATTTTTTTGACGGGAAGATGCTGAGTATAAACAATTCGCGTTTCACTGGTGGAGCTATCGAAATCGCGCCCGCAGTCCGGGTCAATGATGGAAGGCTGTTCCTTATGCTGCCGGAAGAAACAACGGTGAAAGCAATTTTGGCATTATTCCCGACAGTGATGAAAGGAAAACATCTTGATCATCCCAAAATAAAACATGAGTTTGTCAAAGAAGTGAAACTGGTAAGGGATAGAGCATTTTTAATGAATATTGATGGTGAACTGGAAAAAGGATTCAATCCTGAAATAAAAATCTTTCCTGATTTCTGGAAGGTTTATATGCCAGCGGGAAGAATTTGAACAGACGGGACGAACTTTTCCGGTTCATGAAGCAATTCGCCTACAGATATTCTGAGGAGGAATTTACTTTAGCATCCGGGAAAAAATCGCACCATTATTTCAATTGCAAAGAAATAACTTTGATCCCGCAGCGTCTTCAGCTCCTCGCAGAATATCTGGCAAATGAACACATTCCGGATGTCTATAAGGGCAGGTTAGACGCAATTGGTGGTCTTACACTTGGCTCAGATCCGATCTGCTATTCTGTTTCTCTCGAATTTCTAAAAAAAGGTCAGACTGTATATCCCCTGGTTGTCCGGAAGGAGGCCAAGGGGCATGGGACAAAAAAGGAAATCGAAGGATACCTGGAGAATGTCCGGAATTGTCTTGTAGTCGATGATGTGATAACGACTGGAGGATCAACAATAAAAGCAGTGGAAGCGTTGCGTAGGGCCGGGATCGAAGTTAATTCCGGAATCTGTATTCTCGATCGGGAGGAAGGGGGAGCGGAAGCGTTGCTTGAAATTGGAGTGACGATGCATCCCATTTTCAGGAAAAAAGAATTTATACAAAAATGAACAATTTTGCATTTGATGTTCC
>JAIOQL010000222.1 GCA_021413405.1 Leptospira sp. | reverse complement strand
AAATCACGGCTCAGTTGTAACAAAACTGAGAGTCGGAAACCGGAACATTGATGTGAGATTAAAATATCGAAAAGAAGATATCAACAGCATAGATAAAATATTGGCGACAGTAATAAAAACTCCGAAAGGAGACTCAGTTCGTTTGTCTGAAATATGCAAAGTTACCGAGAAACCTGTTTTGAGTAGCATTCTGAGATCCGGGAATTCCAGAGTCAACTTGCTAACGGCCAATTTGAATTCCGGGCAATCTTCCCAGTCAATGAATTCAATAGAAAACTATCTTGCCGAACTTAAATTACCAGAAGGTTTCAGAGTTCAATTTTTTGGAGAAAAGGAAAACATTTCAAAGTCATTTCGTGAACTCGCTTTCGCATTTGTTATTGCATCCATTCTCATTTATATGCTTCTCGCCGGTCAGTTTGAATCATTAAAATATTCAACCGTAATGGTTCTAACAATTCCATTAATCTTCATAGGGACCCTCCCTGCCCTTTTCATATTCGACAAAAGCCTGAATGTCAGTTCGTTCATGGGTTTGGTTCTTTTACTGGGAGTCGTTGTTGATAATGCGACATTGTACTATGAATATGTGGAAATCATTCTAAAAGAAAATATTCCATTAAAGAAAGCAATCATCGATAGCGGAAGAATTGTTCTCCGGCCGATTTTAATGAATAATGGAACCACTGTTATGGGTCTCTTCCCGATACTGCTGGAATTTGGAAGTGGTTCGGAATTCCAGTCTCCGATGGCCGTTGTTGTCATCAGTGGATTGATTTCTTCCGTATTTTTTTCACTTTATCTGATCCCAGTCATTTTCTACCTGCTACTGAAAAAAGAATCCGATGAAACGGCTCTCAAGACAAATTCTTAAGAAACCTGTTTCAACTTTGATGGGTATCCTTGCTATCCTGATGCTCGGATTTCTTTCTGTCTTCCAGCTAAAATTCTCACTTTTCCCTAACCCTTCATTCCCTGCACTTTCTATAACAGTCGATTATCCGGGCAATGACGCTGATAAAATAGAAGAAATTATTACCCAACCCTTAGAGGAAGCAATCTCAGGCATAGGTGGAATCGAAGAAATGACTTCGACTTCCGAAAGCGGGAAGGCGAGGATTAATCTCGAATTCCAAAAAGATATCAACCTCGAATACAAAATTATGGAAATTCGCGAAAGAATGGACATCGCCTCCTCCCTTTTTCCAAGAGAAGCACACAAACCATTCGTTTTTAAATACGATCCTGATCAGAGACCAGCGGAAATTATCGTCCTCAAAAGTGAAAAGTTTGATCTATTACAAATACGTGAAATTGCAGACAAGGAAATTAAACTGTTACTGGAAGGGACGGATGGCGTCAGTCAGGTTCTTGTTTCCGGAGGCAAACAAAAGGAAATTCTGGTTTCGTGTGACTTGGATAAACTAACAGTTTATGGAATCCACCCCAGAGAAATTTTAAAAGTCATTCAACAAAAAAATAAAAACTCTGCAATCGGGAAAATCGAACACCAGGGAGCTAACTTTACCATGTTTCTGGAGGGCAAGTTCAACCGGATTGACGACATCGAAGACACAGTAATCTATTCGTCGGCACAATCTAAATATCTGTCAATTCGTGATGTTGCAGAAATCAAATATTCTTACCGGGACGAAGAAACTAGTTCTCGAATCAATAGCATCGAAAATGTCAGCATTTATATCTATAAATCGTCACTTGGAAATATATTGGCAATTTCCAGGGAAATTCAGAAAAAATTGAATAATTATCAAATTCCGAACTTGAAGTATGAAATAACATATGATCAGGCAACAACAATTCTGAATTCATATAAAAATATCATTCTCACTCATTTTCTTGGTTTGTTTTTAATTATTCTGTTTTTTCTCTCCCTCGGTAAAAATCGCAAATACGTCCTGATTTTTTTGTTACAATTGTTCGGGATCCCTGTTGCATTTTTTTTTGTATTGTTTCTTATAAAAAAGGATTTTGATATTAACATTGCAACTGGAATGTTTCTTGGGCTTGATTTTTATTTTTTGACTTCAACAGTCTATCTGGAAACCGATGAGTCTTCCCAAAAGAAAATAATCTTCGATCCTGGAAGAGGGAAAAGATTTCTTATGTTTCTTATCATTCTTTCTCTGTCGCTTCCATTATTTCTCTTTAACCCGGAAGCAGGTGAATCTGCTTTCACTATCGGATTTTCCTGCATAGCAGCGACAATGTCTTTTATTTTTTCTCACCAACTCCTAAGCCTGTTATTGTTTGGAACTGAAAACACCAAATTGGAAATAGCACAGGATCAATTTAGTCGATTGATTTCAATCAATGCCAAACGAATTCACGA
>JAIOQL010000221.1 GCA_021413405.1 Leptospira sp. | reverse complement strand
GGTGCGATCGAAGTCTCGGGACAAAAAGAAAAAACAATCGTATCCCGGTACAAAGTCCGGTATGACGAAATCAAACGAATGCCCGGAACATTTGGAGAGGCGCTAAAGGGCCTGGAAACATTGCCGGGGATCATTCCAAATCCGGGTTTTGGTCCGGGTGCAAACAGCCTGATCATCCGTGGAGCCGATCCTCAATCCAATACATATCTTTATGATGATCTGCCGATATATTACCCTTTTCATTGGGATGGACTCACTTCAGTCATACACAATGATCTGATAAAGACGATAGACGTTTATACGGGAGCATATCCCGCAAACTATAACAATGCAACCGGGGGCGTGATAGAAATTGAAACTACGGATGCAGTAAAAAAAACTGCCGGTGCATTCCAGATGTCTTTATGGAATGCAACTGCAATGTTTCAGACTCCAATTCTCGACGGGAAGGGATACATGGCAGTTGCGGCCAAGGTTGGATATCTTGATAAAACATTCGGCCAAACAGGACTTGTTCCCGAGGGGATCCGTCTTCCGCGATTTACGGACTCGCAGGTCAAACTGGTTTATAATTTCACAACCGAACACCAGGTGTCTTTCTATAATCTGACATCGAAGGACGATTTTGCGGCTACCATTCCCGCAAAAATAAAAAATGATCCGACTAAGGTGGGGCAGATTGACTCGGCCGCAGGGGCCAGTCTTTCCGCAGGGCAGAGTTTCAGAACAACGGCACTCAGATATACCTGGACTCCGGGATCCAAATTCAATAACCGTTTCACGCTGATCAACTATGATCCCACTCTTGACACAAGATTGACGTTCGGAAAATACAGGACAAACATTAGTGCAAAGGTTCCATATATAGGAATCCGCCAGGATCTGACATGGGACGCGATGCAGAATATTAAATTTGATTTCGGAACAGAAGTCCGGCGGCAATATGCATATGCGGTCGGAGATAATTTTCAGCAGACTGATCCAACGAATCCTTCTCCAAATCCGTATGACGACACAAATCCGGCGTTTAAAAGTGTTCCACTGAACATAAGGAAAGCTTCGGATTACTACAATGCATATAGCACCGTTCATTTCAAATTGGGGAATTTCGAATTTACTCCGGGTGTAAGATATGATCACGTTGCTTATACAAAACAGGGAGCACTTGGACCGAGAGCAACCGCCTCATACAAATTTGATGGAATCGGAAAGGGCACGTCTGTTTTCGGGGGAGTCGGAGATTACAACAGGTTCAATTATTTTTCACCTGCATTTAACGGCGATTCCGGAAATCCTGATATCCAGTTTGAAAAAGCAAAAAAGCAAAGTGTAGGGATAGATCAGAAGGTGACCGAAGAATGGCAGGTCAAAGGCGAAGTGTTCAAACAGGAATTCACGAACACTATTGTTGAGGATCCTTATGTTTCTGATCTCGTAGGAATGAATCCCGACAGAACGCAATGGGGTACAAAACCGGTTGTATACAACCGACCTAGAAATTATTCAAATAAGGGAAATGGTCATTCGCACGGGTATGAACTTTTAATCAAAAAAACAAACAAGATCGGATCGCGTGACTGGTTCGGCTGGATTTCTTACACCTGGTCGCAATCATTCACTAACGATAATATTTTTAAAACCTATGATGGTGATAATTCAGTCCTGACCGGGGATGAGAAAAGACTGGTTGCCGCATTCTATAACAATTCGAAACAGCAGCTCAGTGCGTTTGACCGTACCCATGTAATCAATGTTATTTATGGCTGGAGATTGAGTGAAGACTGGCAGTTAGGAGGAAGATGGTCCTATCTGACTTCGACACCTATCCGGCCGATAGTTGGAGATGATGGAGGACAGTTCACAAATCCCGCAAACAATGTGACGTATTTCAACCCGAAATATTCTAACAATCCATATTCAGCTGAATATGGAAACACAAGAAGGCTCGCTCCCTACCATCGTCTGGATATCAGGATCGACAGATTCTATAACTACAGTTGGGGATATGTCAACTGGTACTTTGAAATAATCAATGTTTATGTTCACAAGAATGTGAACGGGGAAAATTTCGATAACACAAAACCATATTCCCGCACCAATCCTACACCATCACAAACGTTCGGAACCTTAGAGCTTCCAAACGGAACAATTATTCCTTTTTTCAATTTAGGAATGGAAGTGAGATTCTGATGAAATTCTATCTCATTATTTCTATTGCTGTTGTTTCGCTTTTATTTTGTTCGAAGAACAAAGATTTTGATAAAGAATACAATGACAGGGTTCTATTGATTTATCTTACGCTTGCGCAGCCCAATGCAAAACAAGCGTGCATTAACATGAATAATTCAGAACTGACCTGCCTCAAACTGGCGACCCAATTTCCACTCAGTCCGTTACCAGTAACAGAAGCTACTCTTTCCGGTTTATTCAGTGGCTCCGCAACGGTAACTACGTTTTCCGCATTTTGCGATACAATTTTATCTTCGCAAGGGTTTAAGAATTTTTCGGAGAGGACAAAGGAATGTCTAATGAATTGTAACAAAACTTTTTGGGACACAAGGGCAAGCAAAGGTGTCTGTGGTGATACATTTACTGTCCAGGTAAAGGCCTTTGCAGATGATTCA
>JAIOQL010000220.1 GCA_021413405.1 Leptospira sp. | reverse complement strand
ACCAGCCAAGAGAGATTGGACTTTCGGGGTTATTTATAAGAAGAATTTTTATTTTATGACGGGCAGCCATTTCAGCAAACTGCTTCAGATAACGCAAATGCAGTGTCGGAACAAATTCTTCCTGTGCGATTCTTTCCTTCGCAACCTTTAATGCATGAAGATATGCTATCCCCGGCCTATGTTCCAGATCAGATAGCAGGCGATACTGAAAGTATTCCCTGTATTCCTTTTCAGGCATGTTCGCATAACGCACGTCTTCGCTTCGTTCTTCCCGTGTGTAGTGCATGTTTTGTGCGGGAACATCCAGACCAAATGTCTGTTGCAACCTGACTCCCATTTCCTCACGCTGGTGATCAAACCTTTCTTCGCTAGCATTACATGGACGCCAGGTTGCAGATAATTCAGCAGTGACACTGATCTTTGGCTGAAAAAACTCTTCTTTTAAAACAATATGCGCCCATTCCGGTTTAACAAATTCAAATTCCTGAATCATTCCACTTTTGTTCCTGAATACTATTTTAAGTGGTCCATGTTTTAGAATTTCCGGTACAATCTGCAGATAAAATCCTTCCCGTCTGATTTTTCCCGTTGGAAAAAAACTGAATTTTTTCCCCGTCCACCCTAGTGAGCTGACTCTTTCCGGAATTTGTACACCGGCATATCCATGATAACTTGTATTGCGTCCAAACCGGTGATTGTAAATGTTTTTCAGATTTTGAAGATAAATTTCCCTGTAACGGAAGAATCCGAACAACCCGGATGCCAGATAAAAAGCGTTCTGATCTGTCCCGAGAGCTGAATGAAATTCCCTTACAGTTTCAACCGGAAATGCAAACTTTGACTGCGGTGCTTCAGAATAATCCAAAGCGTCGAGGATAATCTCGCTATCAGGAACAGTACTATTTTTTTGTGATTGATTCAGACTGTATGTCCTATGGAGACGCAAATCTATGAAATTGAGAGGCAGAACAATCAGGTCGGGATGCAATGATCTTATTTTTTCGAATGACAGAAACGCATCCAGTGGAGTCATTCCAGCATACGAAAAATATTCGGGGTCCACATTTTTCCCGGAATTTTCCAGAATAAATTTTTTCAGTAAATCGCGATCAAGTGAATAGTATGCAATACTGCTTCCTGTAATCAAAATTCTCGGATTTTTCTTTTCTTCCTGCAACAGGCGTTTATATTCATAAACGAAATTAAAAAAGTGATTTGTTCCCCAGGGGGATTCATTCGGAAGCTTCCAGATGAGAAATCCAAAAACAAGATAGTCGATAGCCAGAATAAAAAAAACGACCAGAAATAATGGGATCAATATTTTTTCGCTTAGTTTTTTCAATCTTAATTACCGGGGACCTTTAATCCAAAGTCCTAAAACACAAAATATATAAACGGCCTTGCTCCACCGCTGAGAAGAACACACGCGATAACGAACATCGCGACCACAAATGATTTCCAGATACTGAACGTATCCAAAAAAATCATCACAGCGGCAGCGCG
>JAIOQL010000185.1 GCA_021413405.1 Leptospira sp. | reverse complement strand
CTTTTTTTATTTGCCCCAACCTCGCTTTTAGAGCTGGCCTGGTTTCTCTATCTTTGGTTCTGGAATATTCAAACAAAAGCTGGCAATGATTGTTTATATCGTGCACAATTTCGGAAGCAATTTGGCCGATAAATGTAAATTTTTCCTTCTCTTTCATTTCTTCCAGTTTGTTGATGCTCGTCGCATAACGTTTCGAAAGATAATAGGCCTGTAGCAGGATAAAAATAAAGACGCCATATTCGGCAAGATTTACAGAATCGAATGCGAAGTTATACCTGAATATATCGTGCACAGTGGCAAAAAATACTACAATCCCGCCAATCAGGAGTTCATATCCTTCTCTTTTTTTGAAAGCGACATGGATGTAAACAAACATATGATAGAAGATGCAGAGGAGCATGAAAAGGCTGAAGTAAGGTGCGATATGAGAAAAATATAACGGCATTGTAACCAGGACAAACAGTGCTGTAATGGAGGTAACTACGACTTCCATTATCAAAACTCTCCGCGAAAAATATCCGGGAAAAAGATAAAACACGTAAGCCGCGTTTAGCGGAAGCAGGACATAGGGAAAAAGGTAATCCATCCTGACTATACAGTTCCAGTTCAGAGAAGGGAAAATTTCAAGTATGAATCGTTCTCCAATTACAAGAGACCGGAAAGCAAAGCTGGCAGAGTAAAGGCCAAAATAGAATAAATCGATCTCTTTTCTGCGAAGTAGAAATGTTTGAAGATGATAAAGACCAATGATCAGAAGTGAACCAAATAAAAAAAGTTCAATTGCTATATTTTTTGCTCTGACAGAAAGCAGATTTGTGTTTGTTCCGAACTGAATACTTTCCCAGATTCCGCCGAGCCTATGATGAAAATTTGAAACTTGCAGAACCAGATGGATAGTTCTTTTGTCCGAATAGAAAGAATGTACAGACGGTTTCCATTCAGGGATTTCCTCTTTTTCGGATTTCCCCACATTCCCGTTTTTCCCAATGATCTCGCCATCCGCAAAAAGTGTATAAGCAGAAAGTAGGTCCGTCATCCGAACAGCATACATTCTTGATTTCCCGTCTGTCTGAATTTTCAGGTGGTAGCTTGCATAGCCCAAATGGGGAATGTTATGTCCATCCACGGAAAACCCATTCCAGTATCCTGGAAGTGGAATATAATTTATCTTCGTTTCAGGTGTTTTCGGAAAATCATCGGATTCCTGATTTTTCAATATTGAAACCAGGCACCGTTAGATTGATCTCTCCTTTCTGAATATGCGGAATATTTTCAGCCTGATGCCTGCATCCAAAGAAAGATATTCCAGGGAAAACAAAAATCAGGACGCAATATCTCATCATTTCATTTTTCTACTTGAGTTTATGATTGTCAAAAGAATTTATAAGAACCATGAGTAGTCTCAACGGGTTAATTGTGGATGATCACCCCGCAATAAGAACCGGAATTCTATCAGCGCTTCAAGGGCAGATTAAATTCAAATCTATCCGGGAAGCCGGGAACATAAATGATGCGAAACAGATATTCAAAATGTATCGGATTGATGTAATGATCACCGACCTGTCCTTGAATGGAGAGGATGGATTCATTCTTTCTGAATATGTAAAAAAGAATTATCCTCTCACCAGAATGATTTGTTATACAATGCATCGCGACTGGTCCTATTTAAGAAAAGCATTTGATATCGGCGTCGACGCCTACATTCTCAAAGATTCCGAAATGAATTATCTTGTAGCTGGATTACAATCAGTGATAGCCGGCAAAAAAGTTTTTCCTGTCGAGATGAGAACGCTACTTCCGGAAATTCCGGATGAGACAAAAAAGAAAATGAAAAAACTCTCAAAACGCGAACTGGAAGTTTTACATTTCATCGGCAATGGCTGCATGAATAGAGAGATCGCCGAAAACCTTTCGCTAAGTGTCCGAACGGTTGAATCTCATCGTGCGAGCATCATTCAAAAACTGGAACTCGGCTCCTCAATGGAACTGGTTCAATTTGCTATTTCTATTTTGAAATAGTTTTTTCGTTTCAAATTCCATTCAATTGCGTTAACCGCTCACCACTATTTATCCGTACCGGCACGGAAAAATCCTCCGAAATTCCGTACCACCTATAATTGATTTCTCAATGAGGCAAATTATAATACATCCTGATAGGGACGAATATATTATTATGAAAAATTTTACCGCAATATTAAATTCGATTCTTCTTGTTCCAATAGCCTTTTTGTTGTCTTGCAATCGTTTATCAATGAATAACCCTTGCGAAATCGAAACCAAATCCTTTCAAAATTTCATATTGGCCAAAGCTTTATTCGATGATACATCATCTCATTGCGGAATCCAATTGTTTCCCGGTTCAGGAACGATACAAAATATAAAAAACAACGGAGTCCTCCATTCCGGATTTCTCATTGGAACGATCACTTCCGGAAACAAAGTGACTGTTTCCATCGATTCCGGAGCCCGGCAACCTGCGACTATTACCGGAACAAATTGGATCTATAAACTTCCAACAGGTCCTAACACATGGAGAGAAGGCTCAAAGCACAATGTCTCCGTAAAATTTACAAGTGAGATCCAGACCGTTTCGATTATCAAGGGAAACAACAAGGATGTGAACGGAGACGGATATGCAGACGTAATCATCGGCTCACCTCAATACGCCGGTACTGGCGGTGCCAGCCAGGGAAGAGTTTATATATTTCATTCTACCGGAACTGCGGGAATTGCAAATGCAGATTTATCATCCGGTGCCTTAACAAATACTACATTAACTGGAGAAACTGGTAGTCATCAATTAGGATCATCGGTATCCCTGGGGGATTTCAATGGCGATGGATATGCAGACGTAATCGCTGGTGCCGCTGTCAACCAGCAGGGAAAAGCATATATATTTCATTCCGCAGGAACCGCGGGAATTGCAAGCGTTGATCTTTCAGCGGGAGGCTCAGCGAATACTGTTTTAACAGGAGAGGTTAGTGGGAATCAATTTGGAATATCGTCCGCCACAGGAGATGTAAATGGAGATGGATTTGCAGATGTGATCGTCGGTGCCAGGGGATATGCTGCTGCTGGCGGGAACCAGGGAAGAGTTTATATCTTTCATTCTGCCGGAGTACAAGGGATTGCAAATGTGGATCTTTCTGCCGGAAGTTCGGCAAATACTACATTAACGGGACAAGCCAGTGTTAACCTTTTTGGAACATCCATAGCCTCAGGGGATGTAAATGGGGATGGATTTGCAGATGTGATCGTCGGCGCTGCGAATCAGGGCAGAGCCTATGTATTTCATTCTGTCGGAACTACAGGAATCGCTAATGTAGATCTATCTGCGGGAGTTTCGGCGCATACTACATTAATTGGACCATCCACTGCTACTGTTTTTGGAAACTCCGTAGCTTCAGGAGATGTAAATGGGGATGGATTTGCGGATGTGATCGTCGGTGCTAATGCATACAATACGAATCAAGGAAGAGCTTATCTGTTTTATTCCGCCGGAGCAACAGGAATTGCAAATGTAGATATATCCGCTGGTGGCTCTGCGAATGCCACATTCACAGGCGGGGCAACCAATGATTCGTT
>JAIOQL010000216.1 GCA_021413405.1 Leptospira sp. | reverse complement strand
GTGCTGCGGCCGCGTAAATTTTAGGTGC
This sequence comes from Leptospira sp., assembly GCA_021413405.1. Classification (GTDB taxonomy): domain Bacteria; phylum Spirochaetota; class Leptospiria; order Leptospirales; family Leptospiraceae; genus JAIOQL01. The sequence continues at coordinate 4,870 of JAIOQL010000216.1, read as the reverse complement.
CTGACTCTTTAAATCCGGATCGGCCATTTTCCAGAGCATAAGACCTGTCGCCGTTGTCCCATTCAGCATACCGAAATTAATTATATTTAAATGAAATCTATAGCTATGCTTAATTAATAGCTTGCTCAAAAATCTCAGGGTGAATAGATTCCAGAAAAATCCGGCCGCAAATAAAAGCAGTAAGGGAATCAGTGAATCGGTTATCACCTTGAGATTGATTGTGGCAATTCCCGCAAATATCAGAATTTCCATAACAATCGTCGTAATAAAGCCAATGATTGTATTATTAATGAGGCCATCCTGTTTAATAAATTTTAAGAATGACTTAAGCAAAACACCGGCAATGAGGGCATAAACGAAAAGTGGAAGCCCCGGCGCTTCAGGATAAACGTAGCTAACTATCGATTTAAAGAAAACACCTGCAAAATATGCGGAGAAAAGGAGTAAAAAACCGATCAGAAATGCAGAAGGCTCCAGTGCAATTTCCGGAAAATCTTCTTTTGAGATTTCGCCTAATTTACCTTCTCTGTGGATCAGGTAAATTCCTCCTGCTATCCCGGCAATGAGACCGACTGTGGCGCTAAAAAGACCGAATTCGAGTCCTCCCGCCAGACCGTTGGACTCGAAGGATTTCTCCATTGCAAATGCAGTTCCATGTCCACCTGCAAATCCCGTTTCGAGCACCATTCCAAATGCAGGAGGGAGCCCAAAGACCGGACCGAAAATAAGCAAAGTCAAAAATATTCCTAGGACGGACTGTCCTAGAACTGAAATCCAGACAAGAACTCCTTCCAATATAATTTCTCTCGGTGAAGCTTTCTCGGTCGTTTCATTTTTTTCCAGGAAGAGTGATGCAAAGACAAGTGCGATTAACTGTTCAGGCCAGGATTTCCAGTCCACAAAAATCGTACTGTTTTTATATTCAGGGAGAACTGTAAAAAAAATCAGTACAAGAATTGAGGAAGAAAGAGATACTGGAATTCTGTATTTATCCAGAAATTTTATTTTTTTCGTTATGAAACTAAAAAGACCCAGAATAACAAGCGCTGCGAAAAGGGAACTCAAGATTCTACCCACATTCCATTTTGTTTGATTAGCTCTACAAGCCTGTCATCTGCAATTTCGCTTGGAACTGACTTTGCCATAATCTCCTTTCCTTTGTATAAATGAACTTTTCCCGGTCCTGCGCCAACATATCCAAAATCAGCATCTGCCATTTCACCGGGGCCATTCACGATACATCCCATTATTGCAATTTTTATTCCTTTCAGATGACCGGTCTTCATTTTAATTCTTGCCGTTGTTTCCTGAAGATTAAAAAGAGTGCGGCCACAGGAAGGACAGGAAATGAATTCAGTCCGGCTGATCCGAAGTCTCGTTGCCTGCAATATATCAAAAGAGAGCGAAAGCAGTTCCTCGGGATTTGCACCGGGAACGGAAAGCCGGATCGCATCTCCGATCCCATCGATGAGCAGGCCGCCCAGACTAATGGAGGCGTCATAAAGACAGGTCTCTATGTCGCGTGACGTATATTCCAGCAAAATGGGAAAAGCTCTGTCCTTCAATTGGAACGCAAGTTTTCTGTATCCATGGAGAATCTCCTCTCCCTGAAAGGAAAATAGGATATTTGTAATACTTTCCGAATTCAGAAAATCCACAAGTTCCGGTATTATGATGAGATCGGATTCACTGATACGGAACTCCACAGATTTTAATTTTCCGGTGTAAAATTTAAGGAAATCTGCAAATGGTTTTCTGTCTGAAATATAATCCGAAGGATTTAAAACAATCTTTTGGAATTTTGCTATTATTTTCTGAGTGTCCGGTTGGAAGATCTCAAATCCCCGATTTATTATGAGACTGAATGGAAATTTGGTTTCAATTTTTTCCCTGACGTCCAGCAGTTTTTTTAGATCGGCATTTTCTCTTATTTCAAATGAGAAAATCTCCGGTTGAGGCAAATCAGGGTTTCTCGATATTAAAGTTTTCAAATCTGAAATTATTTCTGATCCATTCTTTGATTCGTGCGGAACATTCAATTCCACACGGATCAGAAGATTTTCTCCCAACCGCAAATCTCCAACCGGTAATGAATCGCTAAAGAAACGCGAATAGGAAAATGGATTTCTGAATTCTTTGTATAAATGGTCTGGTTTTTGTACAGAATTGTGAATCAGAATTTCTTCGCGGATATTTGCGGGGTTTAACTGATTCCGGTTATATTTGTCTGCGATTTTTCTTGCAACCGGAATTTCATGAACTGAGTCTTCTGTCAGAGAAACACGGATTGTATCTCCAATTCCGTCTTCCAGCAATGCGCCGATTCCGATCGATGATTTAATTCTGCCGTCTTTTCCGTCACCTGCCTCAGTTACACCGAGATGAAGCGGATAATCCATCTCAAGTTCAGTAAATCTTGCAGTTAGCAATCTGTATGCCTGGACCATAACCTGCGGATTTGATGATTTCATAAAATTTTTTTTTGTCAGCAAAATTCCCCGGATTGATTCTGACTTTTTCAACATACTCCACAACCTTCATTGCAACGCTAGGAGTAAAATGGATATCAGCGACGATAGGAGTCCTGCAATTCGTTATTGCCAATTTTTCCCGGATATTTTTCAGATTTTCTGCATCTGGCATAGAGGGAACCGTCACCCTGACAATTTCGCACCCAACCTCACTCAAAGCCAGTATCTGTTTCACCGTCGAATCTGTATCCATTGTATCGGAGGTGGTCATTGATTGGATGCGGATGGGATTATTTCCACCAATACCAATCTCACCAACCTTCACTTCCCGTGTTTTCCGGCGGTTATAAAAGTAAGGAGATGTATTATAGCGGAAATTCATATTTATATTTAATACTTATAGAGAAGCATTTTTGGTAAAGTGTTTAACCGCATTTACTATGTCCTGTAAAATTATGTAAAAATCAGATCCTGAATTGAATTCTTATTCTTTGAAAGTCGATATAATAAATATCCCTATGGAAAACAAAATTCAGGAACGGTGGACAGATACTCTCCCCGTTATCTCAAAAAAATACAGAATACTGCTCACTGTAGCTATTTACCGCACAGGAACCTTGTCATACAAGAATGAAGTCTTTGTTCCGACTGTTTATAGCCGGAGAAGTGAAGCGCGAGGACACATAAAAAAGGAAATAAAGGAACGCATTGGTAATTCCAACTTTTTCCGCTCTCCCAGGCTTGACTTTGATCTCGTTAGATATACGGAAGAAGCCAGTTGTAATACCTTCATTCGCTATACAATTAAAGAGGAATAGTAATTGACTAAATACGATACGGCGGGCTTTGTACATGTGTAAAGTTTCTGTATTATGTCATCAGATCTCAGGAAGGTAATTGAAAAGAACCAGCATGGTGAATATGAATTCACGCCCTATGGAGAATTCCTTTCCTACTATCACGCCCATCTCCAGATCTTCAGTAAGATTATAGAAAGCAAAAAGCTTCCTACTTCAGAATCGGAAGAAATGTCAAGGCAGATCAAATCTTACATGGTTGCCAATGTAAAAAAATCCGATCATTTTTTTGAAAGTATTCCGCAGTTTTCCTCCATTCTTTCTATGCCGAAGGATTCTCTTCAGAATTATCTGAACGCAAATTTCATAGAAACATTAAATAAAGTTCAGGCTAAACTCAAGACACAGGAAATCGAAAAACTTTCGAGTCCAAATCAGAAATCGAAAAAGAAGTATGAACGGATCACCGAGGAACTGGTTGGTCTTGTCGGAGAAATATTTCCAAAGAATTGCAAATTTGTTGCTCTGGACGGAAAAATTGTTATTCAAAATATTTCAACTGGAGAATTAATAGAACCTTCTTCAACTCATGCACATAAAGAGGAAGAAAAATCGGAACAACCTAAATCCAAACGTCCGGAACCTGTAGAGATAGTCCGTCCGCCCGAAAAACCCCTCCTTGCAGAATTAATCGAAATGTTTGGTTCCGGGTTTACCGGTCAAAGATTGGAAATTAGGAAGGAAATCCTGGAATCAATTCCGGATAAAAAACCTTCTGAAAGAACGGCGGGAGAGGAAGAGGATGAATCGGAACCGGAAGGTCTCGAAGATGTAGCCGAGCTTCAATTTGAAGATGAGCAGCCGGAGCCCGAAGAAGAATCCCAATCAGAACCGGAAACGGAATCCGGTTCTGATTCCGGGATGGATGCAGAAGAGGAATTCACACGTCCATTTACTTTCCGTGAATTTATGGAAATTATAAAGAAAGTGCAGGCCTTTCAGGCAGCCGGTGACTCAGCGGGTTATACGACCTGGATGAATTCTACAAGCGATATTGAGAAAAGCTTTTTAGCTATCCGGAATTCATTGATAAAAGAATCTAAAGGTGAAAAAATAGACTGGAATACATATCTCCAGACAATCTCGGCAAAGACCGGGCTGCGAATGAGCACGTTAACGGAACTAAAATCCAAAACCGTCCAGTTCAACCGGACTAAGGCAATCCTCGATATATGCATAAAGGAATTAAAGACAGTTCCTCCAGATGCGATCGGCCTTGTAAAATCAGCATGGCCACATATTCTGAAAGCTTTCGAGATGAGTCCCGATTATTTCAAAATAGAAGCTTCCCTAAAAGACCTGATGTCAAGGGTTAAAAATCCGGCACAGCGGGAACCGATAGAACGCGTTTTAAGTCAGGCTATTTTGAAATTAAAGTCCTGACGCAAATTAAAACTTTTCCCATAATTTAAAAAAATCTGCCTTACTACAGTGTTTCCGATATTATATATCATTTGAATCAAATCTTGTATTCATAATTCCTTCTTCTGGAGTTAAATTGTCTGTTTGGAAAATGTCATTTTCCCGTGCAAAGTGTTTATT
>JAIOQL010000215.1:2565-6188 GCA_021413405.1 Leptospira sp. | reverse complement strand
TAAAAAAAGACCGATAGTACTTGTTCCCTCTATTTTTGCAGTTGTAACCCAGAGATCTCCCGGATTTGAACAAAACCATTTTTCTCCGTTCAGAACCCATTTTCCGTTGTCGCCTTTCGAGGCCACGGTTCTGTTAAGCGCCACGTTGCTGCCCCCAACTCTTTCTGTCACATATTGACCTGCCATCAGGTGAGAAGCGCTGTCCTTCCCCCACACAAGCGGAAGATACTTTTTCTTCTGCTCTTCTGTTCCAATTGCTTTGAGAGCTTCGATCATCCCGTCTGTCATCGCGAGAGGACAACAAAAACCTGCTTCGCCAAGCATATTACTCAAATAGGCCAGGGCCATTTTATGGAAGAGGGTGAACGGATGTTTCCAGTCAGGATGCGCATCGAGATTGACGATTCCAAACTGGTATGCAATTCTCCTGATTTCTTTTTGTTCAAAACTATATTTTATTTCATCGATCCGCACTCCAGTCCGGTCATATTTGACAATTTCTCCATATTTCCCCTCTTTGTGAGAAGCGTCTACCAGCTCATCCAGAATTCCTCCGACGATTTGCCCGTAATTTGTTAGATTTTCTGAAAGTGCTTTTTTGTGCGATGCAGTATAGTCTTTTGTAAGTCGTACTACAATTCTTTGCAGAACCCGGTCCTCGGAATAAAAGTTTTTGCCTCTTGTTCCGGTATATCCGGTTATATCATAGGTTGCGAGACCTGGGTTTGTTTTATCATGTAGCGGATGAGTACTTGTTGTCATGAGGATAACTGTTGTAGGATTACGCATTAAATCAATTCTAAAAATCCAATGTTTCCGGTTAAACAAACGCTGGCATTTCCTCTCGGGTTACCCGGTGCAACTACTCTGGTATTTCTATGAGATATAAATTGGATTTTTATGTTTTTTGCATTAAATTCTTGACAGATTACAATTTGAGAAGTTATAATAATTTTAGCAATTTTTAATGAAATTAATTTGTAGTTTCCGGGCGTTCTAATTGGGGTCTTCTTCTTTGGCAGCGTTTCTGTAAAGAAACAGTTCCTTCTGTTTTTGCGAAAATCAATTATGCTGATTCACAATTCTGTGAACAAATCAGGCTAAAACTATAACAGAATTTAATTCTGTCTAAACCAATACGGGAGTTTTGCAATGAATCGCAATATTATGGCCACGGAATCCGGCGTGAATCCGCAGGAGCTTTTGAAAGAAAATCAGATACTCCGGAGTAAAATCAAGGAGCTTGAAGAACGTGAACTGGAAATCCGGAAGAGTGAGCTTTTTCTCCGGGAAAATCAGGTTAACATTGAACACGTACTGGCCGAGATTCCACTGGTTCTATATATCTATGATCTCGAAGAAAAGAAAAATGTTTTCATAAACCGGGAAGTAGCCTGTTTTTTGGGGTACACTGAAACGGAAGTCCAGGCAATGGGTTCAGATGTTTTACTGAACCTGGTTCATCCGGAAGATCTGCCTTATTGCCTCGAGCATCATTCAAGACTTATTTACGCAGAACCGAAACAGGTGCTCCAGGTGAAATATCGCATGCGAAATTCTAACGGGCAGTGGAAATGGTTTTCTGGAAGTGATACTCCATTTCAAAAACAACCCGGTTCCAGAACCAGATACATAATCGGATGTGCACAGGAAATTCCGGAATAAAATAAATCTTGGTGAGGTCGCCTGACTTTATTTTTCAATTGCCGGTGCGCGCGAGAGCTTATCAAGAAAACCCGCCAGAAGCCAGAATACAATGACCACTTCATCGTCCTGGAAGTAACACTGGTAAAGTCCCGCGAAGAAAAATCCAACCAATCCATAAAACATAATCCTTTTTTCAAATGATATTTTTGAACTCAGGATTGTATAGGCGATCATAGAAGATAAGAGGAGGTAGGCTGCAAGCCCAAGGAATCCGAAAACAGCTGCTATGTGAAAATAATCATTGTGGGCATGTCCCCTCTGGGTGACTTCATAAAAAAATAGAAGTTCTTTGTTTTCCTCCGAAAGTTTTTTCCTCGATTTTTCAATCTCTTCATTATATCTCCCGGGACCTGCGCCAAATACCGGGTTTGATTTTATAATTGGAAATGTTGAATGCCAGATGAAGGTTCGCCCGGAATCTGTGTGCTTCTCCTCTCCGAGGAATGGTAGAACTGTTTTGCGTGTTGTTTCATTGAACGTGAAAGCAAAGGCGGCTAACGCAATTGTCAGCAGAGGGACTATCGCAATTTTGAGAACAACGTGTTTCGGGATCTCCTTCTTTATCACGGTGATGTCAAATAACGCAAAGAGGATGGAAATGATGCTTCCCATGATGGCGGACCTGGCATTGTTAAGGAGCACAACAAAAAGAAAGATAAAAGAGATCACAAAATACCTGAACGATTCCTTTGAAAAAATTTTTTTCTTCAGTTGTGAAAAAAAACGGAAAAGCACGAGGGGTGTAAAAAAAAGCAGGAATCCGCCGAATGTAAGATGGGTATTCATCAGACCAATCGGGACATAGAACCCGATTCCGAGAACATCTCCGTAATGATGTGTGAATTTCCAGTTGGGTGAAGTCCTTACGAGATCGCTCAAAAGCCTCGAAAGCCGGATCGGGCTGAAGCAGGATATGAACCCGGTGATAAGAACTACCCAGAGAAAAATCAGGAATGCTTTTTGTATCTTTTCCTTTTCTTCATCGGAACCAAGATTCTGGACGATGATGAACCCTGAAAATAAAAGTATGTCTTTTAATTCACTCGTTCTTGCGCTTGCAAGATATGCAAAATTGAAATTCTGCGATATGAATTGATAGGTGAAGGAAACGAGGTAGGTAATGAATAAAAATAGGGAAGCCTTGAGGAGCGGGCTGAATTCAAGTTTTATCCTGTCTTTATCGAAAAAATACAGAATTAGTGAGAGGAATAGAAATAGCTGGCTTAGTGATACAGAAACTGCGCAGGAAACTATGGAAACCTGGAGAGAAAAGATAAAAACCTTATGAATGTTCACAGGATAAGCCTAAAGAAACGAAGCTGAGGGTCAAATGTAAATTAGTAACAGAACAGGATTGACTTCTATTTTCAGAAAATTAAATTCAGTTCTGAACAGTTTTAAAATAAGCAGGTATTCTTTTGAAGATATTATATTTTTCCGATACGTTTCTCCCTAAAGTAGATGGAATTGCGATTTCCATAAAAAATTTTTCTGAACTTCTTTCGTTGCGCGGGCACGAATTTCTGATCTGCTGTCCGCGGTACGGAGATGGCGATTTCAGCAGGATCAACGACAATATTCACATAGAGCGGTTTAGAAGTGGCTATCTTCCGAGCTATCCGGATATAAAAGTAGTCCTTCCCGGACCGCAAAAAATAAGGAGGATTTTTAAAGAATTCAAACCGGACATTGTTCACATCCATACTCCCGGCCTTTTGGGACAGTATGCAGTGGCTGCATCCGAAAAGTATGCAGTGCCTACAATCGGGACCTATCACACCCTGATGGCAGAACAGAACACGTACGTTTCGCTTTACCGGCTTTTGAAACTTGATAAGCTTTTTCTGAAAATAAACAAATTCAATAAACGACTGAAGTTAAAAGACCTGATGAAAATTGAAAAACTGGATAAATAC
>JAIOQL010000215.1:0-2529 GCA_021413405.1 Leptospira sp. | reverse complement strand
GATAAATACAATATAAAGAAAAAAATAATTCTGACACTTTGTAACAATCTGTATGACAGGTGCGATCTGATTATTTCTCCCTCACATCTTCTGAAAGAACAGCTTAGGGAATATGGTATAAAGAAACCAATCACAGTTGTTTCAAACGGGATGGATCTTTCCAGGTTCAAAGGAACAGTGAAGAGTTTACCTGCAAAACCGAAACTACTTCATGTCGGACGAATATCCTATGAAAAAAATTGTGATGTGATTATTAACTCCTTCCGGTTGATTTCGGAAAAACTTCCTGAGGCAAGCCTGACGATTATAGGGGATGGTCCTGCAGTTCCTTCTTTGAAGTTACAGGCGCAGAATCTGGGTCTCTCAGAGAAAATTCATTTTCTTGGATTCATCGACAACTCTGTATTGCAGGATCATTATCCAAATTATGATCTGTTTCTTACAGCTTCAACGATGGAAACCCAGGGACTCGTTATCCTTGAAGCTATTGCGTGCGGGCTTCCGGCCGTGGGAGTCAAATCTTTCGCAATCCCGGAACTGATCCAGGACGGAAAAAATGGTTACATCGCACAACCTTTCAACGTAACGGAAATTGCAGAGAAGACAATCAGTCTTTTAACAGACGCAGAAACTTATAAAAACTTTTCTGCTAATTCTATTGAAATTGCGCAGGGGCACAATCTTACGAAATGCGTTGACCTGATGGAAGAAGTCTACACAAAGGTTGCTGCTTTGCAGGGCAAAAAAAAGAAAAACTCACTGGTCGGGCTATTTACCTGAATCACCAGAGAGTATTCACATTGAGAATGAGTTTGATCCGTTTGATCACATCCTGCGGATCGATGAGTTCCATGCAGGCGAAATCTTTCCGGTAGCAGGCTGTATCACCAAAAATACTGCAGGGCCGGCACGGCAAATTTTCAATTTGTAAAACCCCGGTGTCCTCCTGTGCATAAGGTCCGAATCCGGAATACGGATGCGTTGTTCCATAAATCCCAATGACCGGTTTTTTCATCAGTGCCATAATGTGAACGTTTGAAGAATCCATCCCGATCATTAGATCGAGTTTTTCCATAATCCCCAATTCCCCCCGAATTCCTAACTTTCCACCGGAAACAATGTAACAGTTTTCAATGCCTTCCTGGAATTTATTCAGAGTTTTTTTCTCATCATTTGAACCAAACAGAAAAATATGCGCATTGAATTCTGATTTGATCAGTTCAATCAGACGGGACGATTTATAGTGGGGCCATTCTTTCAGCTTGTGTCCGGCGAATGGGGCAAATCCAATCCAGAGACCTTCTTTTTTTTGAACTCCAACAGACTTAAAGTATTCACTCGCAAAGATTTTCGATTCAGAGTCCACATTGATCCATGGTCCTTTGCGCGGGTTTGCCGGGAGACCTGCTTTCTCAAAAACTTTCAGGTATCTTTCAACAGTATGAGGAAGCCGGTTCATGATTTTATTTTTTCTGCGGATCTGCTGGTATTTTTCTTTCCGGCCTTTAATTATCCGGTAAACAGGAATTCCCTGTAGCCGGAATATAAAACTGAAAATCCTTGTCCGGACGCTTGCATGAAGGTCTATGATTTTTGAATAGGGCCCCAGAATTTTCAATTCGCGAAAGAGATTCCATAATCCTTTTAAACCCCTGTATTTCTTCAGGTTGATTCCGATTACGTTTACGTTCGGAATGTTGTAGAAGAATGGAGAGAAATTGCCTCTCGTTGCAAGAGTGATCTGGACATTAGGATATTTTGCTGCAACGGCGATCAGCGCAGGAGTCATTAACGCAACGTCCCCCATGGCAGAAAACCTCATTACAAGAATATTCATGTTTTAGGTTTTGAATAGAGAGAAGGGTTGAGACTGGAATCGTTATACATTTTCATTTGCCGGTAGACTTTTACGAATTTTGTTCCGTTTTGTATATCTTCGAGAAGTTCATCAAAACATTTTGCAAGATCAGAACGTTGTTCGAGGAGAATCGACAACTTATTCTGACATGCGTTTATGTGGGACGGAGATGCATCTTTTCTTTCGGTTTGCTCAGTCATGTGGAAAATCTTCAGTTCAAGGATGCTCATCCTGTCCACCAGCCATGCAGGTGTTTCGGAATTCAATCTGGCACCAGGCTTTCTCACAACATCCCGGAATAGATTTAAAAAATAATCATCCAGTATTTCTACTGTATCCGTTCTCTCCTGGTTGAGTTTATCTATTTTGCGCTTGAAACCTACGACTTTATTGTCGGGCTGATCCGGCCTACGGATCTCATCTTCGACATGCCATTGTATCGTGTCTATCTGGCATTTTTTGTAAAGAAGATGTGGCAAAGAGTTCTCCGGATGCGGATTCGCTGATTCTTCTTCCTGCTTGTGCCAGTCCTGTATGGATTCCTGAAAAACCGAATTTATATAATTTCCTGAAAGATTCATCTTGTATCTGTTTACGTTTTCCGATATAATTATAAAATCAACTGAATATTTAATTCAGTTCTGTCTTATCCGATCAGACTTTATGGCAAA
>JAIOQL010000214.1 GCA_021413405.1 Leptospira sp. | reverse complement strand
TCTTGCCTCCCTGTAGCTAAGGATAGACGGATAGTTACCGGTGATTTTCACGAAGGGTGGAAAAACAGGAACCGGACTCTTCAGAACACGTGAGATCTGAAGACTCACTGAATCAGGTTGTTTTGAAATTGGCTGAATATTCAGAACTGAATTTATTTTTTCAGTTCGGAACAAAGGAAGACGCCAGATCCCCGGAGTCAATGTCATCCGCAGCCTTCCATCGGAGATTGAATTCTCGTGGATCAATAATAATATCCTGGCTCTCAACCGTTCAAAAAAATCATAAGGAACTTCGAGGTTAAAATATTTCAGGGATGATTTTAACCTGGAAATATGTTCCGGATAAAACGCAACCTTTGAGTCTTTTACAAAAAAAGTTTCGTAAAGACCAAAACCATACTGGAAACCGGAATCGAACGGGGAAACTCCCGCTTTTTCATCCGAAATAATTTCGCCATTGATATCTACAGGCAATCACCCTTCTCCCTGACGTTGCGGTCGCAATCGCAACACAATTTTTTTCCTGAACACTTCCCAGTCATAGGACTCATGGAGTGATTTGAGTTCCCCTTCTGCTCCAAATATAATAAAGTCAAGAACTTCCTGCGCTCTCATGCCGGTCAGTGATGCAATATCATTAATGGATCTGTCCATCCGTTTTGAATCCCGGTCATTCAGCTTCATTGTAACCTGTATTCTGTTTTCAAAATCGGTTAGAATCATTTTTTCCTGATCACAAGAAATGTCATATCATCGGTTATGCGATCTCCGGAAAATTCGCGAACGGACTGGAAAAGCCGGTCCGCGAGAATGTTCAGATTTTCCTTAGAAGTTGACTCCAGAAATTTATAGATCTTCTCACCGTAGAAACGTCCCTCAGTATCCTTTACTTCGAAAACTCCATCTGTAAATGAAAAAAGAATGTCCCCCGGATTCATATGAAATGTGCCGTTGTTTTCTTCTGCCTTCCGGAAGTTTATATCAGTACCTATGAAAATTCCTTTTGTTTCAATGATTTCTATTTTCTCTTCAGCAGCCCGGTATATAACAAAATTTGGGTGTGAACCGGAATGGATAAAATTCCCGTCACGGTCTGATTTAAAAATTACGAAGGACGCATAGGTTAATTTTGAATTCCGCGCTTTATTCCCGGAACGGGATTCGAGGTTCAGATTTATTCTATCAATAATTTCATCCGGATTCTCATAAACATTCACGCAATAATTCATCTGCGTCAGAATCATCATACTGAAAAGATGGGAATTGAAATCGTGTCCGGATGAGTCACCAATCGCAAACCAGTAATTTCCCTTTTCATCTTTCAGATAATTATAGAGATCTCCACCGACCTCCTCAACAAAACTGCTCTTAGCAACCACTTCAAAACATTCATCTGTGAAATCTTCAGGAAGAATCAGATTTT
>JAIOQL010000184.1 GCA_021413405.1 Leptospira sp. | reverse complement strand
ATTTACTGCGAGGCCCTTGATATATTCTTCATCCCAGATAAACTGGATACGCGGAGTGAGACGAAGTCCAAGCTCTTTGCCTAACACTGACTGAAAAAAACCTTTTGCACTATTTAGACCTGTAGTCAGTTCTCTTTTTTCTTTTTCCGAACAATAGGAGGTAAACCAGATTTTAACATGTCCGGTATCATCACTCAAGGTAGCGCGATGAAGTGAGACGATACCGATTCGGGGATCCTTAACTTTTCCGGAAACAATGAGTCGTGATAATATTTTTATTATTTCCGACTCAATTTTAGATTTACGTGTAGGATTCAAATTGTTTCGTCAGCTGAGTTTCCTTGCAACCGTGTTCACTTCATAAACTTCGATCTCGTCCCCAACAACAAAATCATTGAATCCATCGAGCAGAATCCCGCATTCAAAACCGGTCATAACTTCACTCGCATCATCTTTCCCGCGTTTAAGCGATTTTAATTTCCCATCGAAAATAATCAGACCGTCCCGAACAACCCGAACCAGTGCCGACTTTGTAATCTTACCTGAAGTTACCATACAACCTGCAATGTTTCCAACTTTCGAGATTTTGAATATATCGCGAATTTCCAGTTTCCCCATTGCCTGTTCGATTTTGTCAGGTTCGAGAAGTCCTTCCATTGCGGCCTTGATTTCATTTACTACATCGTAGATGATGCTATAGTATTTGATTTCAACTTTTTCTTTTTCTGCCAAAGCAAGAGTTCTTGGATTTGCACGAACATGAAAACCGATCACGAGAGCGTTAGACGCCGATGCTAACATAACATCAGTATCAACGATTGCTCCGGTCCCTGCATGAATTACATTCAGTTTCACATCGGCCGTTGATAATTTCTCAAGAGCCTCCTTGATTGCTTCTGCTGATCCGCGCACGTCTGCTTTTATTATAATTTTTAATTCTTTCAGGCCACCCTGTTGAATGATCTCGTTCATATTGTCGAGAGTTACTTTGACAATAGTCGCTGCCTGGCCAATACGCTGGTATTCCTTCCTGTGCTGAGAAATATTCCTTGCTTCTTTTTCATCACCGATCGCATCAAACGGATCTCCTGCATCAGGAACTCCATCAAGACCTGTAACCAGAACCGGGAAAGCAGGCGGAGCAGCCTCGATTAGTTTTCCATGATCGTCATACATTGCACGAACTCTTCCGGAATAAACTCCAGCAAGGAACGGATCACCGATCCTAAGAGTACCGTTCTGGATGAGAACTGTAGCAACAGCTCCCCTGCCCGGATCCAGTTTTGCTTCTATGATTGTTCCCTTTGCTGTCCGTGTCGGATTTGCTTTGAGTTCGAGAATTTCTGCCTGGATCAATATCATTTCAAGCAGCTTTTCTATCCCCTTTCCTTCTCTCGCGGAAATTTCGCAGACAATTGTTGATCCACCCCAATCTTCAGACTGAAGGCCGAGATTCGAAAGTTCCTGTTTTACTTTTTCGGGATTTGCCGCAGGCAGATCCATTTTATTGATTGCAACGATTATCGGAACATTAGCAGCCTTTGCATGATTGATTGCTTCAATAGTCTGCGGTTTAACACCGTCGTCTGCTGCAACTACGAGAACAACAATATCTGTAATCGAAGCACCTCTCGCACGCATCGAAGTGAATGCCTCGTGACCAGGAGTATCAAGGAAAGTGATTGTACCTCTTGGAATTGCAACCTGGTAGGCACCTATATGTTGTGTTATACCACCGGCTTCTGTATCAATAACGGAACTTTTACGTATTGTATCCAAAAGTTTAGTCTTACCGTGATCCACATGCCCCATAATCGTAACAACCGGAGACCTTACAATATATTCATCAGGATTATCTTTTTCTTCCTCAATTACCGTTTCTTCGTATAGAGAAACTATCTTGACTTTGCATCCGTATTCATCAGCGACAATAGTAGCAGTATCATTATCTATAACATTATTGATCGTCACCATCATTCCCATTTTCATCAACTTGGCAATGATATCCCCTGGCTTCAAATTCATCTTCTTGGCCAGTTCACCGACCTGAATATTTTCCATTATTGAAATTTCTTTTGGAACTGTAGTTCCGGAAACTGCAACCTGGGCCTGTTTGCGGTATGCCTGTTTGAAGAATTTTGCATTTTCCATATTCTGCGCCGAGATTTTGTCCCTCGACCGATCTGAATGTGGAGTTCTTTTCCTGTTAACAGAGGCTCCTGTTGCATCAGTTATAATTTCATTTAATGGTTGTGGAGGAGTAAATCCGCCAGCACCAGGTCCACCCTGGTTTGGTCTTCTAAAGTTTCCGCCTCCCCCACCACCAGGAGTATAGGGAGGCCTTTGACCGCCGCTTCCACCTGAATAAGGGGGTCTTTGTCCACCGCCACCAGGAGAATAGGGAGGCCTTTGACCGCCGCCTGCACCTGGTCCACCCGGTCCGCGAGATTGGGCTCCACCTGAGGATTGGTAATTCGGACGTTTCCCCTGATATCCACCGCTGGCTGGTCTGCTTGTCGTTGTTTGCGTTGCGATTGGTCTTGCTGGCCTGGAAATAATCGGATTTTTTTCATCCCTTCTTGGCGGATAAGGAATATTAGCGAGCGGAACCTGTTCTTTATTCCCGGACTTCTCAGCCTCTGGTGAACTGGTATTTTCCTTATCAGGACTGGAACCTACTGTAACCGGTTTCGAAGAATCAGCCGGAGCTGCTTTTCCCATTCTTTGTGTTTCTTCTTTTACCAGATCATCTAAATTTTTCTTTTTACCGGAAGAAGCCCCTGGAAATGCAGCTTCTTTCTTTTTGATGATTATCTTCTTTTTCTGAGAATCCGTAGACGCTCCCTGAAGGATTTGTCTTATTGATTCATTGCTTTTTTTTTCCATATTATTCCTGTTTTAATGAGAACCGGGAAGACTACTCTACCCATTCTACTGCTTCTGACAATAATTTCAAGATCTGCTCAGCAGTTGTTTGGCCAATCCCTGGTAATTTCGAAAGGTCTTCCGGATTCATC
>JAIOQL010000213.1 GCA_021413405.1 Leptospira sp. | reverse complement strand
AGACGAAAAAAATTCGTTCGCGGAAAATCTGCAAAACAATGACTTGAGAGACGGGCTTTTGTTTTCAAAGAATCAGATCAGGACTGACTTAAAGAATAAAATTTCATCGATCGGCTCCCGCGAGGAGAAGGAGAGAAAAATTATATCTGCGTTGAAGTATATCATCGCAGAATCCAAATCAGTAATTTTGTACAGGGCGGATCAATTTGAAGTTAATTTGGATCCATTGATCCATGGCACCGGGTTCTCAGGGAAAAAATTCTTTTTCCCGAGAATTGAAAACGAACTCCTTCGATTTATTTCGCCTGAAGGATGGAAGCCGGGAAAATATTCAATTCCGGAACCGGAAGGAAATGAATCGATACTCCCAGGCCAGGCAGATATTTGCATAGTTCCGGCCCTGGGTTTCAATTCAGATGGATACAGGTTGGGAAGGGGAGGAGGCTATTATGATAAATCATTATCTGATAGCCGGCCGTTAAACCTCGTTGGACTCAGCTTTTCCGAGCTTTTTCCGGTTGATTTCTCTCAAGAAACACACGATGTTTGCGTAGGAAGGCTTGTCCTGGAAGATAGAATTGTGTTTTTTTAAATAATAGCCGGACATCCTTTCCGATAATTAATAGCAATAGGTCGCCTTAACAAATGCAGACAATAATTTCTGAGAATGAAGAAAAAGAAGGAGAACAAACACAGGCTGAGTTTGTTCCTTTTTTATCATTTCAAATTTCCGGGGAACTCTTCGGTATCGAACTCCTACAGGTACAGGAAATTATCAGGACGATATATGTTACCCGTGTTCCCAATGTAGAAGATTATATTTTGGGTGTTATAAATCTCCGGGGAGAGATCATTCCGGTATTTGACCTGAAAAAAAGGTTCGATCAGGGGTACACAGTTCTTTCACCTTCCTGTAGATTTGTAGTTATCGAATTTGAATCGAAACGCCTGGGCCTCCTTGTTGAGCAGGTTAACCAGGTCATTAAAATCAGAAAAAACCAGATCACACGTATCAATGACCGGGAAGCATCAAGTTTCAATAACCTGGTCGATCTCGCAGGAAGATTCGAGGATAAAATTATTTTGCTAGTCGATTCTAAAAAACTTTTACTCACAGACCAAAGTAATATATAACGAGGTTAACCTTTGTCCGGAATTTTAGGTGAATATACTGAAGCATTTTTGGAAGAATCTGAGGATCAGATTGAAGAACTGAATTCCAATCTGCTTATTTTCGAAAAGGATCACAACAATCGCGAAATCATAAATGATATTTTCCGTGCAGCACATTCACTAAAAAGTTCCGCCGGGTTTGTCGGTCTCTATAATCTTTCGGAACTTGCACACAAGATGGAAAATCTTCTGCAAAATATTAGGGAGAACAAACTTAACATAAATGTTACTCTCGTAAACCTGCTTTTTGAGTGTTTTGATCTGATAAAGGATGTCATCCAGGCAGTTGCCAGGGGTGAAAAAAAAGATACACCATTCACGGAAATGATCGGCAAACTGGAAAATTATGAAAAATCACATTCTCAGGAATCACCGCAAAAGGAAAGCCCTTCACCGGTTTTGACTGTTCCAAAGACAGATTTCAAATCGGAAAATATAATTCTTGATGAAGATGAAGAGAAGGAAGTCCAGGAAGAACTCAAGGAAAGCAAACAAAAGGCGTATAACGTATCGATCCGTTTGAAAAGAGATACTCCAATGAAAGGCCTTCGCTTTACCCTGATTCTGCAAAATATAAAAGAGTTCGGATCGGTTTATAAATCTTCTCCTGATTCGGAACAATTGGAGAGGGGGACGGATACTGATATCCTGAGCCTTCTTTTTTTGACAGATAAATCTGAAGAGGAAATAAGGGCTGTTACCACGGTCGATATGATTGATGCGGTTTCTGTTTCTCTTCGAACGATGCGGGTTTTGCAGGGGGGCCTTCCGACCCTTCCGGAAAAAAAAGAATCAATGCAACAGGAGAAGGATTCTGATTCAAAGGTCCTTTCAAAGAGCATTAAAGTCTCCTCGGAAAAACTCGACCAGCTAATGAATAATGTAGGTGAACTGGTCATAACCAATTCGGCTTTTCAGAAAATTTATGATGATATGATTGCTACCTTCGGGGATGATATTTTATTTTCAGAACTGAAAAGTAAAATTGATCAGATCAACCGGATTTCTAAAGATCTTCAGTCTGGAATTATGAATACCCGCATGGTTCCTGTTGGATCTGTATTCGGCAGATTTTCGAGGCTAGTGCGTGATTTGTCCCTCGATACGGAAAAAAAAGTAGAACTTATTCTTCGTGGTGAAAATACCGAACTGGACAAGAAGGTGGTTGATGTGATCGGGGAACCTTTGATGCACCTGATCCGGAATTCGATTGATCACGGGATTGAAACTCCTGCAGAACGTCTGAAAGCAGGCAAGCCTGAAGCCGGAAAAATCAGGTTGAATGCCTACCAGGGTGGTAATTATATAATGGTAGAGATCAGTGATGACGGGAAAGGTCTTGATAAAAACAGGATTCTTCAAAAA
>JAIOQL010000212.1 GCA_021413405.1 Leptospira sp. | reverse complement strand
AGTAGGAATGCTCATTGGAAGTCTCACACTTGTTGACCGGACAGGCAAAAGCAATGTATGGAAGATCACCACATTTAAAAATAGAAATGAATCCCTTACACTTTACGAGAGGGGAAGAGCTGGTCTTGAAATGAAACTGCTTTTCAGGGAAGACGGTGACAAAACATTTTTATACAATGCTCTTTCTGCAAAACTTTTTCAGAAAAACGAAGAAGAGAGATATGACAATCACCTCGGAACAGGATTCAGCTTTATAGATCTATCCTATTATCCTTACCAGTCGAATTATAATCCTACTCTCGAAAAAGAGCAGATAATACATGGGGTTACGTATCTTCGGGTAAATCTGAAACCAATCGTTCCTTACAAATACAGGAAAGTAATAATGTTTATGAATAAATCGGATCTGCGTCCGGCGAGATTAGACTTCTATGATAAAAGTGATATCCTTATCAAAACGATGAATATTCAATATTCAAGGATAAAGCTGAAAGAAAACAAACAGAGCCGGGAAGTCAGTTTTCCATCGCGTTTTGAAATGCTGGATATTACAAACGAGACTACTTCTTTTCTGGAATTCCAGGAAATTGACAGGGATGTAAATTTAAACAAATCACTCTTTGAGGTTGCAAATCTGAATAGATCCGAATAATATTTACTTTTATGCTAAAATTAAAATTAAAGCTGATTATTTTTCTATTTTTTTCTACGGCTCTTTCGCCACAAAATGAACCGGGTCGGAGTGCCCAGGAGATGCTTGCAAGGCTTGACCAGGCCGTGAATCCCGGTACCGGACTTCTGAAGGGTACGTTAACTGTAATCAAGCGGACGGGAGATAGTTCAGTCTGGAACACCAGTGTTTTTCGGAGCAAAGACGATTCGCTTTTTCTTTTTGAGAAAGGCAGAGGGCTTGAAGCAAAAATTCTATTCAAAGACGAAGGAGACAAAACATATTTATATAACGCACAAACCGCAAAACTTTTTCAGAAAAATGAAGAAGAAAAATTTCAACCTCATTTTAATTCCGGTTTCACCTTTCTCGATCTGTCCGGATATTCTTACCAGGTAAATTATAACCCGTTAATTCAGGCTACCCAGGAAATTTCCGGAAAACAGTACATCCGGGTGTCAATGAAACCTATTATTTCTATGAATTACAAAAAACTGGTTCTGCTGCTCGAAACCGGAACGTTTCGTCCATTCCGGATTGATTTTCATGACAAGGACGGGGTGCTTTTTAAAACTTTGAATTTTAAATATACAAAAGTGAAGGTTAAGGAAAAAAAACAGGCAGGGGAGATGGAATTTCCGGGCAGGTTAGAAATGCTTGATCTCAATTCAGGAACTATCTCTGTTTTTGAATACCATGAATTTGACAGGGATGTTGCCCCGGATAAAGCTCTTTTTGAAATTTCTAATTTGAACAGGTAGTTGTTTTTCTGATAAAAATACCCGGGCACTGCAAATAATCCTTGCAAATCAATTGACTTATCAGTATAAAAATAACCATCTCACGAAAGTATAGTGTTTTGCCGCACTGATCAATACCATAGGTAGTATTTATATGAAATTAATTTTTTTTCCGGTTATTTTTGCATTCACATTGCAGTGTGGAATAAATTCCGAAACAAAAAAAGGAATTGAAGCTGTTCTCAATGAAAACCAGAAGGTGAGTGCCTATCTGCTTGCTCATGATAAAGAGCTGCCTGATCTCAAGGGAATGATCTCAGTTTTGGCCTCTTCAAGAACCAGTATAAAAGAAAAGGATATTCAAAACAAATTTTCAGAAATGGAAACTATTCTGTCGAAAGTCAATGGGAAAGAAAGAGAAGAGTTTATGATTGCCTATTCCGGATTTTCTGAAATTCTTGCGGGACTTGTGAAAAAGGCAGGATTTGCCCAACAATACAATAGATTTTACTGTCCGATGGTCAGGAAAACCTGGGTTGCAAAAGGAGAGGAAATTCAGAATCCTTATGCACCAGAAATGCGGGACTGTGGCGATCTGATAAAATAACTTGTATGCGGGTGAAGAAAAATCTGAAAAGAAATGTCCTGTAGATACAACTATACGGGAACAATGCCTCAAAAATTGTAAATCTGTATTTGCAGGGAATCAATGGGGAACGAGACTTCGCGAAGAGTGTTTTGCGAAAGAAAAACTCAGAGAATTCATTTACGGTCATTCAACATTCAGTATTGCGTTAAGCGCCTTTCTGCAGGCGCAACCTGATTTCATCGCGGAATTCTGCGGAGAAGGGGATGTCGAGCTGGATCTCATCAGGTATTTTTTGAGCATCTGTATTCCGGAAGACGTCCGCGAGATAGTCGAAAATCTTTCCAATGAAATACTGTTTAATATTATCAGGGTTGATTATGCCAACTATCTGAAAATCCGTTCTGATATGGGCCGGAATAAATTTGAGAAAAGTTATTTTCTGATGAAAAGTAACAGATACTGGTCTCAGATCCCCCAAAAGAAAATGTGTTCTCTTATTTCCTATCTTATCCGGGATAAAAAGGATCCGAAACTTGCTTCGCAGTTCCTGGTAATTCTTCCGTCCAGCCTGATTTCAAATTTGAATATAAATGCCGGTCTTTCAGAAGATGAAGAAAGGGAATTGTATCTTGCATTAGGCGATAACATCTATGAATTGCCTTTGATCTCTCCGGCGAGTTATGAGCACATGACTGAGCTTTTCAGGGACAATATCGAAATTCATTTTATCCTCGAGACTATGGCAGAACTTGTTCACAGGAAAGCTTTGGTTCTGAAAACGACAGAAACGCTCGTAACTTACTATAACAAAACCGGCGACAAACTGACTATTCAGTCAATTTATTCAGAGCTGTATGGTCTTGAACTGGAACTCATAATGGAAATATTGAATCAGCTCAGGGAAGGGAATGTCATTACACCGGCTGAAAAGTTATCTCTTCAGAAAATATTTGAAGAAGGTGGAATCGATTTCATTCGCGGAATAAAATCGGATCTCATGAAATAATTCTGTAATGTTTCCGTTTTTCCTTTAGGGTTTCATCAAAATTTCTTATAGCGAGTCTGAATTCTTTTTTTCTGATCTCCCGTTCCGTTTTTTGACAAAGAGACAGGCAATCCGAATTCATCTTCTTCAATTTCCGGATCAGTAAAATTCCTTTCCCGGTAAAATAACCATTTTCTATTCCCCACTGAAGGTCACTCAGTGAGTAGTTTGTAGAAATGGATTCCTGGATAAACCGGAAACGGGCCCGGTCGAGGTCCTGTTTGTTTAATGAAGATTTTCCGAAATTCCCGGAATACAGAATTTCTCTGAATAGATCTGCACCAAAGCTGAAAGTGAATACAGAATGAAGGATTGCGTATAACGGTCGCAGAGAATCTCTCCATGGGGAATAAAAAATTTCCCGTTTGTCTTCCTTCGCGATTATTCTGTATTTTTTTAGAATGAGATTCAGGTGATGGTGAGCATTCTCGTGAACAAGATCATCCACCGCATCCAGGTTGGTCCGGTCGATCAGGTTTAAATATGAAATTCCCGGTTCATGAAAATGGCTATAGCTTACAAGATCTTTAGATTTTACAATGATGATTTTATCAGTGAGCAGTCTATATCTTTCGTATCCTTCTTTCCAGAGAAGGCTGAGATTTTTTTCCGCCTGATCCAGTTTACGTAAAATTCTTCCGGGAGTTTTCCTGTTTATGTAACTGTTATTGTCTCCTGTTGTTTTTGGATTTTTACGGTAGAGCCTGAATTCAAGCAAACTCTGTTTTTTATCCCTGGTGAAGAACGGATTTTTCGAAATAATTTCGGCCAGGGAATTATCCTGGAATGATCTCAAAATTTCCATGAGAGAATCATAGGTTAAATTTGCACGTTCCCATCCCAGAAAGCGATAATCCTCTTCTCCGAAATCGGATTTAAATTGTCTGGAAAAGAAATCGTGAATGCCGGCAGCCGATGTCTTTTTCTTTGCTGACAGGAAATTAAATTCTTTTAATGCGTTTGCAAAATAGATATATTCGTTGGCAGCGTTATTGAAAAACTCTATGCCAGCCAGCGATTGATGATGTTTGTAATTCATGATCACTGATTTAGCCTTCTCTCTGATTCTTGGGGGAAGTAGCGTAATTATTTCTTTGGACTCTATTTTAAGAGAATTTAGAAGCTCCTGTTTTAATTTTTTAATGGATGAAAGTGTAAACAATTTTGTCCGGTTCCGTTGTCATCTAAAAAAAGGGTCAGGCTGAACCGACTCTAAAGAAAAAGAAGACGTACCCAAAAACTTAGCGGATTTACTATGCCTGTATCCACGAATCGTACTTCGTTTTTTTCATTTACAAAAAGAGTGGTTGGATAAAGCCCTATGTTCCATCTTTTTAAAATTTCAGCATTGCCAAATAATACGGGAAAGGTAATATTTTTTTCCTGCATATATTTATCCAATTCTGCTTTTGAATCCCCTTCTTCGATCGAAACAAAAGCAATATCAGTGAATCTGGACAAGTAGTTATAATTTGTTTTAATAAAAGGAAGATTTGTGGAACAGGTGCTGCACCATGTCGCCCAAAAATAGAAGACTTTCTTTTTTTTGTCGAGGATCGCCGGATCAAACCTTGTGCCGTTCGCAAAATTCAGATTATTCAACTGTGAAAATTCGATACTCTGTCCTTTCCCGGAAAGAAATGCAAATCCGAGAGATGCAATCAGAAGAAAAATAAAAAGCAATGTATAGGAGTAAAATTTTTTATTTAGAATTTTCATACTTAACGCTGTAGATCAAAATTAAATGAGAATTTTGAGTAGACCATAATCGTAATCAGTACAACCCATAGCACACCTGAGATCAGTACACTGGAATCGGTCAGAATTGCCTTGCTTGGATTGTGGCCCATGTTTTTGATATATATAATATATAGACTTCTGAAGATTGCATAAACCACCAGCGGAACGGTATAAATCAGCTTATCAGTTCCGAGCGAACTGATTGTTGTGGGGCTCAAAACATACATGACATAACTTAGAAGTGTCATCGAGGCCACTATTCCCATCATAAGATCGAGAAAGTTCGTAGAATATTCCTCTAAAATTTTTCTGTGCGAAGAAGCTGTTTTATCCAGAAGAGTCAATTCTCCTCTCCGTTTACTGAATCCCCAGAAAAGTGAAAGCATGAATGTGCAAAGCAAAAGCCAGGAAGAAAATCCTACTCCGACGACAACAGCACCGGAAATAGCCCTTATCACGAAACCAATGCTTATACTCATTACGTCCAGGATTACAATGTGCTTTAATACTTTGCTATAGAGAAGATTAAATAGAAAATAAAAAGCGAGCAGGCAGAAAAAATAGGGACTTAATTTATAGGAAGCGATCAGGGAAATCGGGAAAATTATTGAAGTTATAAAAAGGGCAAGACCTGAATCTATCCTTCCGGAGGCAAGAGGCCTGTGTCTTTTTTCGGGATGCAGCATGTCTTCTTTTCTGTCAAGATAGTCGTTGATGACATATTGACAACTTGCTACAAGAGAAAATAAAAGAAAGGCGATCAGGCTTCTGATCACTGATTCCGGATCCGATAATTTTTTGCCGAAAATCAACCCTGCAAACAGAATTGAATTTTTGATCCATTGCTGGATTCTCATTAACTTAAGATATTGAATTATCATCAGTCCTTGAATTTCTTGAAGTCTTCCTGGGCCCGGAAAGTCACTTCTACGGATGATACTCCCCTGATTTCACCTGTGTTAAAATGTAAAAAAGGATCATCACCTTCGGTTACAATGGTCATAAATCCTCCCGGGATATTCTTGCCTGATTTAATCTGATTGATAAAAGTGAATCTTCTGAATTCCGTTGGAACAAATTTTTCGGAAACTCCGAGCGTCCATTCACCCGCTGTTTTTTTATTTTTGTCAAATATCCTGATGCTTTTGAGCTGAATTTTCATTTTCTTCTGATTGAGCGGATCAATTCTGATTCCGGTGATGTCTGTCGGAGCAGGAAGCTGGAATGTATAGGTTGTCCAGTCCGGTTTCAAATTGAGATCTGTTTTTACGGAAAGAGTTTCCGTCATTTTCTGACTGGCTGAAGTGGTATAATAAACCTGGACAGTGTCTTTGTGAATGGAAGGGTATTTTATCCAATTATAAAAAAAGGAAATTGCAGTAATTGCAAATAATGTAACAAAAATAGTGCTTTGCACCCTGATTCTTTGCCTGTAAATTTCAGCTGGCGTATTGAGTTCTGAACCTTTTTTCTTTTGGTAAATTTTTTCAGTTTCAGATAAAAGTCTGGAAAGAAACCCTTCAGCTTCTTCGCATTTTTCAAGCGGTAAATCGGAGTCCTGAAGAGTGCCGAGGATTTCAGCATTTTTTTCAATAAGTGAAATAATTGAAGGCTCAGGGATTGTTTTTAACGAATCTGTGATTTTAGAAATTTCTGTTATTGGCTGTCTGTCAAAAAGATCCAGGATCAGGTTAGCTGAATCTATGGCAAGATGTCGTATTAGAATTGCGGAATCTTCATTTTTCGTGCTACTGTTTAGTATCTCAACAGATTCAAGACTGGAATAACATTTTTCAAGGGATTTGAGAATTTTTCTTTTCTTTTCTTCCAGTTTCACTTCTTCCTGATTCAAACCTGGTTGTTTGAAATTAATCTTCAGTAGTTCTTTAAGTTGCATTTGAATTAAAAGATAAGTAATATTGCACAAAAAGTAAAGTTAATTTTTTTAGGACTGGATTTTTACAGAAGTCCGCATCGACAGAATATTCCCGCAAAACATTTGTTTGGACCGGATCCGGTTTTACACTTTATCAGCCTACCTGGATTTTGATTCCATCATCATCGTCTGAGATTCCAGGTGTGCCGGGCTGACCGGTAAGTGCGATCAATACTGTGAAAATTCCGATCCGCCCGACATACATAATGAATGAGTATATTATTTTTTCCACATCACTGAGCAGGGGGGTCAGACCCAGTGAAAAACCAACTGTTCCGAATGCAGAAATCACCTCGAAGAAAATCATTTGAATCCGGTGATTTTCTTTATGTAGAACGGACAATATTAAAATCATACCTGCAATAGCCGTTGTTGCGAGAAAATATAGCCGGATACTCATAGCGACAGATTTCTTTGAAATTGTTTCACCAAAAATCTCTACCCTTTTTTTTGATTCGATTACATTTCTCAGGTAGACCACGAGAATTGCAAAAGTAGTGATCTTAATTCCACCGGCTGTACCTTGCGGCCCGCCTCCTATGAACATTAGCGCAGAAATGAGGACTATGCTTGGATCCAGGATTGCACCCATATCAAATGTATTGAAACCGGCAGTTCTCGCGCACACCGAAACAAAAACTGAATTGGCAAATTTTTCCGCAAAATCAAGACCGCTGATTGTTTTCGGGTTATTGAATTCTATCAGGTATATAAAAACAGATCCGACAAAAATCAGAAAAAGGGAGCTTATGATAAGAAGGTTTGTCTGAATCTTTGTTGATTCACCACGTAAAGCTTTGTTATAGGATCCGATTCTGTTTTCAGTCATACTTGAGATTTTAGCAAGGAATAGATAGATCGTCGAAGGATCTTCTCCCCTGATTGCTTTGGACATCAGATGCGTTTCAAGTTTAACTTCAAACTTACCGGTAATTTTTTTCATTATATCCAGAAGGATTTTTTCAACAAATATGATTACCGGAAAACCAATCCCTCCAAGTATTACAAGAGTTGAAATTGTATAGATGCTATCAATATCCCTTTTTATAAAAGACAGGTCATTTAAAAT
The DNA here is from genome assembly GCA_021413405.1 of Leptospira sp. Classification (GTDB taxonomy): domain Bacteria; phylum Spirochaetota; class Leptospiria; order Leptospirales; family Leptospiraceae; genus JAIOQL01. Next base: position 2,315 of record JAIOQL010000212.1, on the reverse strand, counting down.
AGAAAACCCTGCATTATTAAAAGCAGATACTGATGTGAAAATGCTGAGGAAAACGCGACTGACATTCGGCGGAATGTTTTCCGGAAGATAATTGTAAAGAAATATCGCACCAATCCCTTCTATCGTGATTGAGATATTAAATATTGCCCGGATGATTCTGTAGACATGAGTTGCATCAGAACGAATATCTGTTTTTGTATGTCCGTCTTCAACAGTATCGATGGCTTCGAGAACTATCTGTCCGAGTTCAGAGTTTCTGGAAAATCCCTGGATGACAAGTATCCCGATGAGAACTGTAAATGTCAGTATCCCGAGACCTCCAAGCTGAATCAGGAGCATTAGAGCAACCTGACCGGCAAAGCTCAACTCGCTCAGATTAACCGGCGAGAGACCTGTAACGCAAATGGATGAGGCCGCAAGATAAAGAGAATCTATATAACTTAGTCTTCCACCTTCTATTTCATAGAGCAGAACAGAACCGGAAAGAATTGCCGTCGCGAAGCTTAGACAAATAATTCTCGCGACTGATAGGGATTTGAGAAAATTAAGAATAAAGGTCATGATTGAATTTCAGACCGGAAATTAAGGAATCAACCTTCCTCTTCTTCTTCGTTTTCGAGGGCATCCTCATTTCCTTCTTCCACTTCGCTTTCACCTTCCTCTTCTTCTTCAAAGGAGAGACGTAACGGGGATGATGTATTTGCGATTGCGGAAATCCCGGAAAAATCAAATGCCGGAAGAATATTGCCAGCCAGATTCAGAAAAACAATCAAAGCAAAAAATATTTTACTCAATTTAATTATCCTTTTTCTTACTAAAAATCACAGTGAATAGAACGACAACTCTTTCCTTTATCGGGTTGATTGAGCTGTCATAATTTATTCCAAAGTCTTTTCTATCCACGGGTAATGCTCCTGTATATGAGACTGTCTCACTGGTTTCGGATCTTACAATATCCAGGGTGAATTCTTTCGTTTTGCCCTTTATTGTGAGATTTCCCCGTCCCCAGTATTTATTTTCGCCCGCATCGGTTAACATATCCAATGTAAAAATGGCAACGGGGTATTTTTTTACATCAAAAAAATCCTCTCCTTTCAGGTGGTCGTCCCGAAGGCCAATCCCGGTGGAAATAGAATTCAGATCAATCTGGACTGTGGCACTACCTTTTTGTACATCCTGAACACTGAGGTTTACCTTTTCGAATTTCCCGTTCACCTTTCCAAATCGGGCCTCTGCAACAAAGGAAACAGAGACTTCTTTTGCGGTTCCGGTATTTTGGGCCCATACGGAACTCAGGGAAAATATAAAAAATATGACGAAAATGCTACATAACCTTGATTTGTTTGGGTTCATCGATATTCCTCTCATTGACCATAGGACTATTTTTTAAAAACTGGTTATTTTAGGTAGTTTTATTATTCCGAGGGATGGCAAAAGCCGGTTTCTGATCAAGGCAATCGGTAAAAAATGCCAACCCCGGGGGATTTTGAATAAGAGGGAAAAATGAGCACCAAAACAATCACCGAAAAAATGGCAAAAACCCGGAATATAGGGATATCTGCTCACATCGATTCAGGTAAGACAACTCTTACCGAACGTATATTATTTTATACAAACAAAATTCACGCTATCCATGACGTTAGGGGTAAGGACGGGGTTGGAGCGAAAATGGACAGTATGGAGCTGGAAAGAGAAAGGGGTATTACGATCCAATCCGCAGCAACCTATTGCACCTGGAAAGATTATTCAATCAATATCATTGATACACCGGGACACGTGGATTTCACTATTGAAGTGGAAAGATCGTTACGTGTTCTTGACGGGGCAATTCTTGTTCTTTGTGGAGTATCCGGAGTTCAATCCCAATCAATTACTGTGGACAGACAGATGAGACGGTACAGTGTTCCACGTCTTGCATTCATAAACAAACTCGACCGGACTGGCGCAAATCCATACCGGGTGATCGAGCAACTCAAAGATAAACTGAAACACAATGCAGTGGCGGTGCAGATCCCGATCGGTCTCGAAGGAAATCATGAAGGCGTGGTAGATCTCGTTACGATGAAGGCCTATTATTTCGAAGGTGCGAATGGAACGGATATCAAAGAAGTAGAAATCCCGGAAACTCTTAAAGCCGAAGCACAGAAAAAAAGAGAAGAGATGTTAGATGCACTTTCTCTCATTAGTGACGAACTCACGGAGGAAATGCTGGAAGGCGAACCTAAAATGGAAACAGTGAAAGCTGCAATCAGGAAAGGGGTTATCGAACTGAAACTCACTCCTGTTTTCATGGGCTCTGCGTACAAAAACAAAGC
>JAIOQL010000313.1 GCA_021413405.1 Leptospira sp. | reverse complement strand
TTTGCAATTCCCGTTTCGATAGTTTTCTCATCAACACAAGAAAAATTCAGTCTCATCGTGTTTATATCACTTTTGTGCACATAGAACGGATCGCCCGGTACAAATGCAATATTCTGTTTTATTGCAGCTTCAAAAACTTTTCGTGAAGAAATCCATTCGGGTAAAACTGCCCAGAGAAACATTCCACCATCCGGATTAGAATATTGCACTTCCTGGGGAAAATGTTTCTCTATAGAACGCATCATTGCATTCTTCTGCTCGGAATATTTCTTTTTGATTTTTTGGATATGCAGTTCCAAATCATTGTCCTCGAGATATTGATAAAGTATTCTTTGTGCAAAGTAATTTGTATGAAGATCCGATGCCTGTTTCGCAACCAGCAGTTTGTCGATAAAATTTGAAGGCGCTGCGATCCATCCAATCCGGAAGGAAGGAACAAATATTTTAGAAAACGATCCGAGAAGAATTACATGGTTTGGAATTCTTGAATAATAACTTTTTCTTGGACTACCAGAAAACTGAAGCTCTCCATACGGATCATCTTCCACAAGAATTGTCTTCGTATTCCTTAAAATTTTTGCGACCTCATCCCGGTTATCGTCAGAGTGGGAAATCCCCGATGGATTCTGAAAATTTGGAACTGTATAAAGAAGCTTGATGCTTGAATTTCTTATTATATCCCGGAGGAGATCTGTTTCCAATCCTTCAAAATGGAGCGGCACCGGTTTAAATACGGGGCGATAAAGTGAAAACGCCTGGATAGCTCCAAGATATCCAGGCTCTTCTATTGCAACATTTTCTGATTCGTTTATGAGAACTTTCCCGATCAGATCCAAACCCTGCTGTGAACCGGTTGTAACCAGAATATTTTCAGGTAGTACATCAAGCCCCATTTGCGATTTATAACGATTACTGATCCAATTACGTAACTCAATGTATCCTTCAGAAGTACTGTATTGAAGCACTTCTGTCCCAAAATTCTCAAGCACTTTTGCAGAAGCGAGTTTTATCTCTTCGATCGGGAAAAGATCCCTATTTGGCAATCCACCGGCAAACGAAATTACATTTTCATTTACTGTAGTCTTCAGAATCTCACGTATAAATGATTTGGGAACGTCTGAAATCCTATCTGAAAAAATATTGTTCATTCTTAATCAATTTTTTCAATGAATAGATGATGCAAAGGACTTTTTAGCCGGACGGATGATTTTTACTGGTTTGTCTTCCGGAAAGAATTTCTGATTTATATTCAAAAGATTTCTCCCGGATCCGGTCCAATTTGGACAAAGATATTCCCATTTCGCCGGCAAGTTCATATTCCTTTTTCAGATTTGTGTCGAAGATTCCAGGATCATCACTTCCGATCGTTACATTCAAGTTACTGTCCAAAAACCGTTTTAGCGGATGATCCTTCAGGTTTTCAATCATTCCAATAAACAGGTTTGAAGACGGGCATGTTTCAATCACTGTTCCCTTCTCTTTGATTTTTGCCATAGCAAAATCCTGAAATGTTTTCAGTTGCAGGAGGTAACGCGCGTTGATCGCAATCTTAATTTGCGAATTTATTTCGCGTTGGCTTAGAGAGTCAAATTCCGACCTTAGAGAATCAAGCTCCTGCGTTTCACCTGTGGTCCTTAAAAGCTCATAGTGATCAATTTCGAATTGAACCTGGTCCAATCTCTCTTTCACCAGTTCAATTCCGGAATTTAGACGGAAAAGCTCTGGATTCAAGCCTAATGAGAGGCAATGACCCAGCCTATGAGCGCCGGATATGGCAGATTCAATAACCCACCTGACTGCTGACTTTGGACTTTTATCCTGAAAACTTTCTCCCACGTGGTACAGGATTGAAAGCGCTGATTCCGGATTTGAAACATTGTCAGCTAAAACTTTTTGAAAAAATTCTTTTTTATCGGACGGAGGAAATCCTTCTTCGATATGACAGAAATCGATACCGGTCAGATATTTCTGTATTATTTCTTCTTTTTGCATAAATTCTTTCACCCACCGGTAGGGCTCCTGGAAATTATTTCTGTGTAGAGAAAGAACCAGTTTTCCCTGGATTTCATTCTTCAAAACTGACTCCGCCTCTCTTAGTCCTTCGCAGGCGGCAAGTGTCTTCCGGAAATATCCATCTTTATCCTCCCCGGGTGAATACATAATCCGGTATTCAGCAAATGTTACTTTTTTTTCCAGTTGCTCAGTCATCACATCGAGACAAATTTTTTTAATCTCCTTTTCATCAAAAACAGAAAGAGCTATGATTAAATTAAATTTACACTGAAATTCAGAAAATGGACCCCGATGGTTAAAATGATAAAGCTTGCGGAAATTTTCCGGTTTTGCATAATTTTCAAAAAATTTTCCTGTATCAAATTTTTTACCATAAAATTTCTCAAATGATTCAGTGAATATGCTCCATCTTGGAGACGTGTTCATTTTTCCAATGTCGAATAGCGTATGTGCCGGAATGCATCCATACAAATGATTATGAAGATCACAATAGCTCAATTTATTTGTTGAAAAAAAAGTTCATCGGTTCCCAGTAAAACTCGGACCAGCCCTTTTTGATCCCCTCATATTCCTCAATCGGTATCCCTGTCTGAACAAATTTCAATTCAGTTCCATCTTTTACTTTTTTGAATTCAAACCTGATCTCAGAAAAATGACCAGCTTCCCAATTATCCGCCCTCCAGGTTTGTACGATCAGTTTGCCGGGGATAAGTTCCAGGTTCTCTCCATAACAATATCCGTCATAGGCGCTGAATTTTCCCCCAACTGTTTTTGATATATTTGCACTCGATCCCGTAAAAGCGGAATGCTTTTTAGAATCTATGAGAGCGTTGTAGACAGCATCCCGGGAAACAGGAAATTTTATCTTCTGAATCATTTTTTTTGTCCTCATTTGAGGAGATTGATAAAGCCCTGACCAGAATAAACAAAAATATTTATACAATATTCCCCGACACTGGATAGCTGGAGTTCTATCTTGCAGTAAAACCGGGGGCTTCGATACTTTCTCCATCCACTCCAAATTCCATGGATTTAATTTTTCCCGTACTGATATCGTAAACCCAGCTATGGAGGATCGGAAAACCATACTTTCTGATGGCATTGAAAACGACCGGTGATTTATACAAATTTTTAACCTGCTCTACTACATGATACTCTACTAGTTTTCTTTCTCTTTCTTCCGGGAAACTGATAGCACTCAGCTCATCTGAATGTAGAGCCTGAGTTTCCCGTATCTGAGTGATCCAATTGGAGATCATACCATTTGGTTCTATTGTCTCGTTCATTGCTGCTTTAATTCCCCCGCATCCATAATGACCGCAAACGATGATATGTTTTATTTTGAGATGTTCAATCGCAAACTCAAGAACAGACATCAGGTTCATATCACCAGGGTTGACAATATTTGCAATATTCCTGTGTACAAATATTTCCCCGGGATCCGTATTTGTGAGCAGATTCACAGAAACCCTGCTATCAGAACATCCAATGAACAGAAATTCCGGATTTTGTCCTTCCGAAAGCTTCCTGAAGAAATCCGGATCTTCCTTTACTTTCCGGCTCGCCCAGTCCAGGTTCCTTTCGAGAAGTGTATTGTAGGATTGATCTATTCTCTGCCTGTACTCATCTGAAATTATTTCCATATTTTTTACTCCTATAATTATTGTTTCAATATTTAATTCTTTGGCGCCCTGCTTGAATTCCCTGATCACTTCCAGGATATCTGAATCCAAATAATGTGCCTTTGATGCATCGATTTCGACAAATGACCCTTCTTGAATTTCGCTTAACGCATCAATAAGTCGTGCTTTTCTCAAAAAACTCAGACTTTCACCAATTATTATTCGTATGAATTTTCCGTTCCTTTTTATTGTGATATCGGTTGTATCATAATAACTTTTCAGGATAAACACTATTGCAACATTAAACCCTATGAAAATCCCGATTAACATATCGGAAAACAAAATCGCGATGACTGTGGCGACAAACGGAATAAACTGATTCAGCCCCTTTTTGAAATTTTCTATAAAAACTCTCGGAGCAGCAAGTTTGTATCCTATAAATGAGAGAATTGCAGCAAGTGTCACAAATGGAATCTGGTTCATATATCTTGCACCGAAAAGGACCGCAATAAAAAGAAAAACTCCATGAAGGATTGATGAAAACCTTGATTTCGCTCCTGAACTTAAATTAACGGTACTGCGCACGATCACCGATGTCACTGGTAAACCGCCTGTAAATCCGGCAAATATATTTCCAATTCCCTGGGCAATCAGTTCCCGATTTTTCGGAGTCTGCCTGTTCCTGGGGTCAAGCTTATCGATCGCTTCGATACTGAGGAGGGATTCGAGGGATGCCACAACTGTCAGGACGATCGCAAAATAGTACACGTTATAATTCCCAAAAAGTTTCAGATCCGGAAATGATATCCGGTTGTAGAAATCAGAAATTGTATAGTTTTCCGGAAGATTTAACAGGTGTTGATCTTTGATTGCAAATTCCGGAAAAAATTTCAAATAGAGGAAATTTAACACAACACCAAATACAATTGCCACAAGTGAAGAGCTGATCAGATTTCTATTCCTGGAAAAAAATTTTTCCCAGGCAATTATAACTCCCAATGAAAGTATCCCGAGAATGGCAATTCCATTGTTTATATTCGAAAATGAATGAAGCAAGATTGTAAAGGTTGACTTTTCCTGAGTTTTTAGCGGATTCATGTCACTCAAATCTTCTGTATGGATGTTAAATTCTTCCACTCCCGGTTGCTCAATATCATACCCAAGTAAATGGGGAAATTGTTTTGAGATCAGAATTAGCCCGATGGCACAAAGCATTCCCTTAATCACTGAATTTGGAAAAAAATTTATCAGCACACCTGCCCGAACAGAACCAAGAATTATCTGGAAGATTCCCGCAATGATGATACTTGCCAGTAAATTTTCAAACCCTCCGAGTACTGACAACCCATGCAGAACAATTGCGGTGAGTCCGGCAGCCGGGCCGCTAACGCTCAATGGCGATTTACTTACAAGTCCCACAACGACACCCCCGATAATTCCCGAAACTATTCCGGAAAGAACTGGAGTTCCTGACGCGTGAGCGATCCCGAGGCACAATGGAGTTGCTACGATAAATACAGCCGCCCCGGAGCTGATATCCCCGGGATAGAATCTGGTTTTTGTTATATCTAATTTAAGAAATCTAATTATGTTCATTAATTTGCCTTTAAATGTATAATTGATCTGCCGACGAGACTGCCATCGCACAGATGGTTACAGGATTTAAATGGAAAATTAAGATTTAGGTGGAGGGCTGATTATGCGAATTGGATTTGAAGAAAGCTTTGCAAAAGGAATGTCAAAAACCAATAGAGATTTTTTCGGAGAAAAAACAAAAATACTCTTTCCGAAGATCATATCTTCAAATTCGAAAACTTCTTTTCCTTCTGGTTCAGCTACAGGCGACATGGTCTCGTCTATGATCAAGCTGCTTCCAAGTATCCCTGCAGGGTTGATCTTTATAAATCTCTCACCAGATGCAGGCGAAAAGATGAACACTGTAGCCATCTGGAATATGATCGCAAAAGTGATTAGTAATTTTGAACCGGATACTAAAACATTCTGCAAACCCATACCAGTTCGACTATTGAAGTAGCATCTCGGATGAAAAATTTTACGATTATGATCTCTGAAAATGTCAGTATACCAGATTTTTTTATTCTAATCCTTAACGGTGAAACGCAATGACAACCCGGTCGAAACTTTTAACCGGGTACTCAAATCGATTTCCAAAACTTCGTTCCTTGGTGCTGCATCCAACTGCTTTTTCAATGTGTGGAAATTAATAAACACTGCAAGGCCCCGCAATTGCAGTGTTGTCGTCCGCTTCCGGGACTTTCCGAAAAGAGAGGTTCCATCATTCGTTTTTACCTCGACTCGCCCCCGGATGAAATCATTAAATGTAATTCCTTCTGGTAAAATAACATTTACATAATGAAGAAATAAATTGACAACTATTCCGATAATTACTCCGACAAGAAGATCATCTTCTATAATAAAAAATAGAGTGATGGAATAAATAAAGAATTGATCTAGTCCGATCTTGGCTGCCTTTTTAAGTTCAGGAACTGCAAGCCTGTATCCAGTTACCATAAGAATAGCTGCGAGCGAAGCTAAAGGAATTTTTTCGAGGAGTCCTGGAAGAAGAAGCAGGAACAGTAGAAGAAAAACTCCATGAAAAAAATTTGACCACCTCGTCTTTGCTCCGTTATTGATGTTTGCAGAACTACGAACGACTTCAGCTATGATTGGAAGCCCGCCAATGAATCCCAAAATTGTATTCCCAATCCCTTTAGCAACCAGTTCACGATTCATATCAGATACCCGCCTGAACGGATCAAGTCTGTCAACCGCTACGACTGTGAGAAGAGATTCCACACTTGCAACGAGTGTAATAGTGATAATTTGCAATACCGAAGCTTTCGAAAATAGTATTCCAAAATCCGGAAAAGTCAGGCCAGCAAGAAAGTCGTGCGGAATATGAACCAGGGATTTTGGGCCTATGGAATACTCCTTGTCAAATACAAAGTAGTTGTGCTGATCTTTAAAATCAAGGAACTCAGCTATGAAAATTGCGACAACAACAGCAATCAAAGGTGCCGGGATTTTTTTAACGTAATTTGATTTTATGTATGGATAGCCAACGAGTATGGCAATACTGACAATACCTATAAACGCAATTTCCGGATTCAAGTGCATAAAGCTGTTTGGTATTTCCGCCATCTGACCCAGCAAAGTTTTTGCCTGCGGGACAACTCCTAAAGCCACATGGATCTGCTTTGTAAAAATAATCACTCCAATGGCAGATAGCATCCCATAAATAACAGAGGCAGGAAAAATACTTGCAAGAATTCCTGCCTTTAAAAACCCCATCCCTATCTGGAGAATGCCCGCACATACAATGGCGGCTAACGTAAACCTGAAGCCGGCTTTTGGATCACCCCCACCTAATATTTCAATGGAACCGAAAATGATCACAATCAATCCTGCCGCCGGTCCATTGATTGTCACATAGGATCCGCTGATAATGGAAATGATTGCCCCGCCTACAATTCCCGAAAGCAAACCTGCCATCGGTGGAGCACCGGAAGCAAGTGCGATTCCAATACACAACGGAAGCGCGATTAAAAATATTATGAAACCGGATACAAGATCTGTTTTCCAGTTTTCCTTTAGGCCTTCTATCCAGTCCTTTGGTGCTGTTGGTAAACTCATGGTCTAAACCTGTTCCTTTTTTATTTTTTTTAATTCGTCAAGCCTGTGCTTCACAGATTTTTGAAAATGATACTTCAATCTCCCCATTAAAAGCCTGTATGCATTTATGAATACATCCGGTCTTGGAGGATCACCGGCAATAAACAGATCGGGCTCTTTCGGTCTTTGTCCCTGAGGAAAAAGTCCCCCGCTAACTGCCTCGGTCCCATTTGCAATGAGCGCCTTAGGTTCCGGCATTACCTCCCAAGCTATCGCGAGCGGGTCCTTCATATTTTCACTGACGGGACCGGAATAAATGATGGCGTCTGCATGTTTTGGAGATGCCACACTTTTCACAGCCTGTGATTCACTGTCGAAATAATTGTTAAAACTTGCATTGATCTCACATTCAACCGTGTTATTTCCCGCGGCGGCAACTTCCCTAAAGTTAAATCCTCTTGTCTTTGTCAGTTTCTGAAATTTCTGTACGTTATCCGACAATGCGAATTCTTTTGGCTCAAAATCCCCGTCTCTGAAATTTATTTTCAGCTCATCACGGTTTAGTGCAAAGGCGTAGACCAAACCTGAATTTTCCAGTTTTTCTTCAGGACAGACTTCGACACAGAGTCCACATTGGAGACAGGCGCCATAATCAAAACTGATCTCCTTGTCCGATTTTACCCTAATTGCACCGGTTGGACAATTAGTCTCACAGACTTTACAGTTTTTACATGTTGACCCTTTTGAAATTCCGGAAGGCAAAGGAATCCCACGCGCATTCGCATTCACGGGAGAGGCCTTATCATAATCCAGTGTAGAGTGTTTTGAAAAAAGATTCTTTATTTCATACAATGATATCATAGATCAAACCCCACATAACTTAAATTAAAAGATTTATTATTCAGAGGAAAATCTCCAATTAATTCTCCCTGGACAGCAAGTTCAAGTGCATGCCAGTTTAGTACTGATGGATCCCTGATATAACTCTGAATAATTTTCCCGGCGCTGTCCAGATCGAGTGCAACAAGAACAGATCCGCGCCACCCTTCAACGGAACTGAAATAAATTCCAGGTTTTGTCTTTTTCTGTTTTTGGATCAGGAGAGGGCCTTTATGAATTGCAGAAAGATCTATCTCAGGTATAGCGCGCATCAGCCATTCAACACTATTCTTGCATTCAAGATACCTCAGGTAAAATCTTGCCCATGCGTCCCCTTTGAGATTTTCCCTGTCCAGTTCAAGCTGCATTGGAGTGGAAGTCCTTTTGTAAGCCTCTTCCGCATGACGCATATCCTGCCTGACTCCTGTGCTTCTCGCAGCCATACCTACAAATCCGTTTCTTTGAACATGAAACTGATCTACCACTCCGCAACCCTGAAGACGTTCCCGGATCGTTGAAGATTTAGTTGCTCTCAGAAATTGCGTTTCCACCCGGGTGAATGCATCCTTAAGTCTTTTGGGCAAATCTTTCAGAGTATTGATATTCAGTTTTCTGTTGAGGCGCACTTCTCCGGGCCAGATTGCACCTTTCCCGAATCTCGATCCGGTCAATGCCTCCATAACTCCTAGTGGCACTCCACGATCAGTTGAACATAGCCCGAGAAGAGGATAATAACCTATATCTCCAGCCATTGCCCCAAGGTCACCTATGTGAATCGCCACCCTTTCAACTTCGAGAAGAATAGCACGGACAAATTTCAGTTCTTCTGGAACGTTAAGCGACATTGCCTGCTCATAGCAACCCGCAAATGCGGTGGCGTATCCTACGGCTGTGTCGCCGGAAATGGCTTCAGAATATGGCATTGCCCCGATGGGAGTTTTTCCTTTCAGGATCTCAGGTATATTCCTTTTCTGAAATCCAAGCCGGATATGCAGGGACTGAATAACTTCTCCTTCAACAGAAAACCGGAAATGACCCGGCTCGATTACACCTGCATGGATCGGTCCGACAGCATGAGAATATCCTCTCGGGCTGACATGAACCTTGAGTCCACGGAAAACAAGGTCGCGTAACGCACCATTTTCTAGAGCCGAAACTTCAAGTTCCTCGGTTCTTTCATCCTTACTATGATCAATGGCATAACTTCCTGTATAATCTTCATCACCACCAGGAACACCAAGACTATGACGCAACATCCAGATCGGATACCGGTAATCGT
>JAIOQL010000312.1 GCA_021413405.1 Leptospira sp. | reverse complement strand
AGATTACATTCTTCGTTTTATTCATCATGCTATTTTTATATCAGCATGCAATCGACAATGAGTCTGCCTGCGGGGACATCGGAACCGAAGAAGGACATTGTGCCTTTGCAATCCTTGACAATCTTCATGAACACTCTGATCATCCGGCAGACCAGGAGCACAAACATATTTGTGTCAATTGCCCCTGCAATTCGATTTTGATTTGGACGCTAAACCTGGATCTCTACAAGATTTATACAGAGTTGTTCATATCTTACAATACAGCGATTTTTCCTGAATCTAACGGGTTCGAATATATTTCTTATCTGAACCGCCCTCCGAAACAAACCTCTCTCTGATAATTGCAAAGCGCGACTCTGTCGCTAAATTTTCACAGGAGGCCCGTATGAAAAAATATGTACTTTTATTTTTATTTTCTGCCGGAATTGGAGCAGACGATTTAACCCATGAAGCATTCCGTCCTGACTGCACAGGAAATTTATCCCTGAACAAAATCGCAGATTGCGTTCTCGACCACAGCCCGGAATTCAAAAATTCGAAACACGAACTGAACGCAATCAAAGGCAGAAAAATATCCGCAGGATATTTGTTTCCGTCTAATCCTATTTTTACAGTGATGAACTCCCACCGTAAGCAGGGTTCGGCCGAAAACTCATACTCCCCTCTCCGGGCAAGCGTCAATGGTGAAGTCATGCTTTCCCAGGAAATCTATATTGGAGGGCAGAGAAAGGGAAAACTGGACATTGCTGATTCCGAATTCGCGGCCCAGGTCCGACGGGTGACAGTGATGGAACGCGAAACAATCGCAGGAGCATTCTCTTCCGCCATCAACTATGCCGGGGCACTTCATGAATATAAGCTTGCTTCTGAAATCTCGGCACTTGCCCTCGATCTCTACAAGATCACTAAAGCAAGAGCAGAAAAAGGACTAATTGCACCAATCGACTCAGACGTTGCCGGTTCGGAAGCAATCAGATCCCAGAGAATTTTTCTTTCTGCAAAAAGAAGACTGGAAACCGCCAAAGGAAATCTTACAGTAATGATGGGGATTCCCTACGATTCAGAAATAAATATTCTCCCGGAAATCAGCTATCCTTCGCTGGGAGGGAGCAACGTCGCCTATCTCACAAATGAAGCTCTCAGGATTCGGGCAGACAAGGAGGCGGCTGACCTGGATGTGTCTGTCGCTGAAAAAAAAGTTACACTTCTGCGCAGGGAAAACATTCCAAATCTCACAGTTTCAGCATTCCTGCAAAAGGATGGTTTTGATGAAAATGTTATTGGCGGAAGATTGTCTATGCCATTACGTTTTTGGAGGGACAATAGC